>JAUVCJ010000095.1 GCA_030595765.1 Thermoplasmatota archaeon
CCCCTGAGCCGGTTGCTCTATGCTTTGACATGCTGGCTCCAGAAGCCTACGGCGAGATCGTCGGGGGTTCACAGCGTGATACTGACATTGAGGCGCTAATAAAAGCTCTCGAAGCCGAGGGGGAAGACCCTGAGGACTACAGCTTCTACCTGGATCTAAGGCGCTACGGGTCAGTCCCGCACTCTGGCTACGGCTTGGGTGTGGAGCGTGTGATATCATGGATATGCGGGCTTGAGAACATCAAAGATGCCATCCCATTCCCACGAACACCCAGCAGAACAATACCATAGATTGATGAGCTTGGGAGCGATCCTCATATTAACGAGCGAGATTTATGTTGATGAGCGATTCCATGTCAAAGAGTGATCCCATGCTGAACGTTGTTGGAGCCAAAGGAGACATCACCACTGATGAGCTGTTGTCCAGGATCAGCACCGTTACCAGCAAGATGCAGGTTCCTGTTCAGGCATTCGACGCCTCAGCCATCTTTGGAAAGAACCACCTTATCGCAGCCTTCCATCACGCCCAAAGAGCATTCGAGCAGAACAGGAACCGAACACGCACAATAGAGGTCGAGACCCTCCTGTATGCTGCTGGCCTTCGCCAGATATCCAGAGCTCTGGAGCGCGTTGGAGTTGGCAAAAACACCAAAAATTATGCAATTGCCATATTTCATTCTGATGAAGTAAAGATACAACCCATTCTTGATGAACTGGGGCTTGTTAGGGACGACTCAGTGTTGGATTGGACATCAGATACTGAGCTAGAGGCACAAAAAAACCCGGCTGTGTTCGGCATTGGCAAGGATGAGATAGAGGCTGCAGGAGGAGCTGAGAAGATCCCCATGCTGGTGCTTGAGCGAGTTGCACTGCTGGATGTGGATTAATTAGGAGATAAGTATTAAATATGTATGAAATCGAATTACATATCAGAGTGAGTTCCTTGACCGAAAATAATACCGTTAACGAATGTTTTGATGCATTATCAACAATTAACATACAATAGTATCAGGAAAACGAATGGATATTGTTAATTAAGGGCAAAGTCGTGTATCATTTCCCTAGGGAAAAGAGCATTTACCAGTATGCAAGAGAAAAGTATCCTGATGATGTTCCTTGCCTGGTGAAAGTTCCTTCAAAAACCCCATTGACAGCGTGATTTTTTTCCAATAAACCAGTATAATTGCATCATTTAGATACAGACTTATATCGAACTGCAAGGCCAGGGTCTTCACCCACTTGAATCATATTTGGCAACCTATATATAGCATATAGCCTCATATTGTAACATACTACAGCATATGGCGGCGACCCTATGACAGAAATTACTACGATTCAGATAACAAAGCACACCAGAGAGGAATTACGACACATTGGTAGAAAGGGAGAGACTTACGATGTCCTGATCAATCGCTTGATAGAAACTGCAAGAAAAACAGCGTTCTTCAATGAAATAGATCATATTCTGGAGCATGAGGAGTTTGTGTCCCTTGACGAAATATAATATCCTAATCTCTGAAACTGCAATATCCCAGCTTAAACGATTACCTGATGACCAACACCGTACAATAAAGAAGAAGCTGGCTGAGCTTGCCACCAACCCCTACAAATCCAGACCCAACGCAGACATCAAGAAACTAAAGGGACCCAAAAGAGATTACTACCGCTTAAGGATCGGAAAATACAGAGCCATATATGTCATTGACGCCAAAGCGGTCAAGATAGCAAAGATCCTACCCAGAGATTCTGCATATGACTGGATAGAATGATTTAATTACCAAAGCACTCAAATATACAACCCAGTAGGATCGATATCCTCTCGTAGCACCTTCAGCTCTTTCTCACTCGGTGGCTCCAACTCATACAACTCATCGCTGACCAGCAACTCGAAACTGGTATTCTCTTTAACCTGCTCCAAGCTAACGCCCGGTTGCAATGCCAGTATCTTCATCCACTTGGTCTCGTCGTCGAATCCAAGCAAAGCGAGGTTGGTGACGACACGATAGGGGCCGCTGTTAGGTGGGAGGCCTGCCTCTTCTCTGGCGCCTGGGCCACTGAGGTAGCCTGGAGTTGTGATGAAGTCGGGCTTGGGGATGAACTTGCGCTTATCCTGAGTCATGATGGCTATGGTTCTCCAGCATAGGGAGCCAATGTCATTTGCGCCACCAGAGCCTGGGAATCGCACCTTGGGCTTGGCGTGGTCTCCGATAACTGTGGAGTTTAGGTTGCCATACATGTCGATCTGGGCTCCGCCTAGGAAGCCGAACTCTACATGGCCTCTGGCTGAGGCCTCCATGACATCGCAGATGCTGGCGGCGACCAGAGCCTTGTGGAATGTTCGCGAGCCGCCTACTCCTAATGGAAGGACGTCAAGGCTGGCACCAAGCCCTCCAAACTCAAAGATGGGCATGAGGTTGGGTGCGTGCATCTTCTTTGCAAGCGCTGCTGCCAGCATTGGTATGCCGGTTCCGATGAATGCACCAGTTCCGTCCTCCATCTGTCGTGAAGCTACGCAGATAAGCATCTCTGTTGGTTTGTATCCTATGGCATTGTTAGAGTTGTGATCGCTCATTTCAATCCCTCCTTGTTGCCTTGGATGCAAGGTCGGCCATCAGCTGCTTGCCACCTACAAGTTCAAGGTACTCCTCGTTGTTGGATACCCCTCGAATGTATTTATCGATGTATGCGTTGGTGGCCTCTTCGGTCTGGGTGGCCTTGATGTACTCGGCCAGGTGATCCTCATCTCGCCAGTAGTTGTAGTACATCTCACCCGGATGGGAGCCAAAGGGTGCGTGCACAACGGCGTCGACCAGGTAATATGGAATTATCGTGCGTTCTGGATACTTGCGGATCTCGTCGGTATCGATAATTTCCTCTGCGCTGATTATGAGGCGCCTGGATGCTCCGGCCATCTCCTTTGCGAATCCGCCGATGCCGTCGAGCTGACAGTTGCCGTACTTGTCGGCCCTGTGAACGTGAATAACCCCGACATCAAGCATTGAGGCAGGGAGGAGGCATACCTTCATGCCTGTGAAAGGATCGATCGCGGTCTTTGCAGCGCTGTGCTTGAAAGTATCGGTACCCAGCATGGAACGTACTGGCAGGAATGGGACTCCAAGTGTAGCGGCCTTTAGCCTCCAGGCCAGTGCGGCGTTGCTCCACTCCACAATCTCGATCTTGCCACCCTCTGCTGCGCGTCTGAGCACCCTGGATATGCCATATACCTCATGACCAAGATAGGTCAGGTCAAGCTTATCGATAAGACCTGCGGCCAGAAGTATATCTACTTCCATGATGCCCTGTCCAGCCGCCCTCAGGTGGTCAATTCCTTGCCTGACAACCTCGCGGGCTATTGACATGGGGCAGCGGACAAAACCGTACAGTTCAAACCCTATGTAGTCCCCTGGATTGATGAACCTAGACACTGCGTCGCTCTCGCTCATGAGCTTGTCTTTTAGAGCCATGGACTTATTGGCCCTTATGAACTCCCTGTCGCCGTCAGGGTCTGGTGTTAAGAAAAGATTGCCTTCTCCAGTTTCAAGTACTTCCATGAATGAATCCTCCCGCAGATGCCACCCTTTTTAGGGCTAGCGCATGAGCTTGACAGGTAAAAGCTCGCATAAAAGGGTTTGCTCACAAGCATACCATGAGTGCCAAAAAGCCATTTTGGAAGATTAGAAGAGAACTACTACATGCTACCCTGAGTGCCAAAAAGCCATATTAGAAGATTAGAAGAGAACTACCACGTGCTACATCACAAGCTACCCTGAATGCCACAACCCGTGCATGTTATCATGCCTTCATCATCGGGTATAGCTGCAAAGGTGGTGCCGCACTTTGGGCAATCCACTTCTGGGTGGTCAACATCTGCAACAGCTTGTGGCTGTTCGGTAGCATCATCTTCGGGTGGTGCTGCCCATGCCCCATCATCTACAACTGGAGCCTCACTGGATTCGACTGCCCCCATTGGAGTATCCTGGGGAATCATTTCCATGTGGATACCATGCCCCAGTGCCACAGGAACCGGGATCCCAACAGGCATGGGTGATGGCATGGACTCCTTTTTCTTTTCCAGAAGAAGCACAATACCGGAAATTAGGCAGAGGTAAGAGCCAAGATATACCACCCACATGCCAAATCCCAGATAATCCGTCATTGCATTGTCCACAGATGCATAAAGCATCAAAGTCAGTAGTATGGCGTTGCCAGCACCGAACACAAGGGGACCTCCCCATACTCTAAGAGCTCCTAGTGCCAGGGCTATTAAGCCCATCATAAAGACAAGCCAGTAAACCATCTCTCCTCCTTGGGTCAGATCCAGATCTTTCACTAGACCCGCGGCTGCCTGATAAGCAGAGTATGACTCCGAAGGCACAACTACCCAAGGAAGAAAGAAGCCGACGCATACCAATGCTCCGCCAGCCACAGCCAATATTCGCCCAGTCTTAGCAACCATTTAGCTCAAAACACCCAACGGAAAACCGCATTAAAAGCTTTGGGGGTTCAGTAAGCACGACCCATCACCCAAATGGCTCCAACACACCCGCTACAAGACCAGTGTGTGCTGAACCGAGCCCTCTAAGTTACTCCGGCGTCTGCAGGGCAACAGCATCGGCCTTTACGGATCTGATTATGAGAAGAAGTATTTACTGATCTGATCCTGCGAATAAGGCTGCTTGGCTCACTGCTCCAGCATCTGCATGGCTGTATCAACGGCCTCTAATGTGCTGGTGACATGAACAAGCCTGCCTAGCTCCACAACTCCAGCATCCTCAAGCTTCCAGCTTCCAAGAGCTATGACCCTCTTACCCAAGTTCAGTGCCAGCGCCATCTCTGACAGGGTCCCATAACTACCGTTCAGGGCAATTACCACATCTGCAGTCCTGACTATCAACACGTTCCGTGCAATGCCCAAACCGCTTGCAATAGAGACATCAACATACTGGTTCGCATCGCTCTTGTCCTCGCCGGGTAGGATGCCGATTGTGGTACCACCACCCTCCTTTGCGCCTTTGCATGCTGCTTCCATCACACCGCCCATCCCTCCACAGATGAGCATGCAGCCTCTGGATGCAATCTCTTTGCCTAGCTCCCTTGCCTGCAACAGGACTTCAGCTGGCACGACAGAGCCCCCTATCACTCCTATAACATGCAACTTGCTCATGGGTAGCACATATGGATAAACTCCTCAAAAGGATTGCGAAAAATGCCAATCCGAATTTGCATCACAAAGGCCCTACCAAATCATTTATCTATCCTGGTTGCATGGAGACTAGTTGCATTGGGGAGGTGGCCAGCATGCGTGAAGGAAAGCATGGAAAAATCCGAACTTGTGACAGCTTTGAACCTGCCCAGCCAACAGGCAAACATCGCTTCTGGCTAGCCGCTCCCAGCCAGGTGAGTTTGCTGGTAATGATTCTGCTGATGTGCCAGGTTATGATAACACCGGTGGCTGGATACCAATACCTCGGTGATGGCACCGAGACAACGCAGCAATATTATGACCCTGTGGAGGAATCCACGAAGTATGATGAATCATACTTGAACAATCCAGAAGATAGCATGCTTCTAGATGGGGGTATTCAAGAAGTAAACCATTTGCTAACAGGAGATAAACCTCAACCTGTAGGCGATATGCCAATGATCCCAGTCAGTAGCCCAAAACCCCTACATGTGGTCATCAATGAGGTGATGGTAACACCTGCAGACGGAGAGTCCCAGTGGATCGAACTTTTCAATCCCGCAAGCTCGGCTGTTGACCTTGATGGATGGGAGCTTTCAGGCTTTAAGGGAGCACACTACCAGTTCCCAGACATACCCCTGCTGCCATCCAACTGCTCGATCGTTGTGCATCTGGAGAACGGGATCGATGAGGCCAGCTTCGGAGAGAGCCAGAACAATGCACTTCACCTGTATTCGAGCTCTATTTTGCCACTGAGCACAAATGATGCATTGTCTCTTTTTGACCAGGCCAACTATGGAAGCGAGACCATCAAGGACTTTTTCGTGTGGAACCTGGAACCTGAAGTTGGATGGAAGGAGATGGAGCCTGTAGCTTTCAACTCCTCCAATACAGGCCAATCACTGGAGCCAGTCTCGGTCATCGATGCAGACAGTAACCTTGTTCTGGTCTGGGTAGACATGAGCGACCTTGGCTCAGGTAGGGGCCAGGATATTTTCACATCGGTCTACAACAGGACATCCCAACTATGGGCTGAAGCAACGATACTGACAGGTGAGCCTGAAAATAAGGGCGAATCAGTACAGCCAGACGTGGCAATTGACCCATACGGGAACGTTCATGTTGTCTGGTCCGATAACTCCAGCATCAACGCATCAGCACTGGACTACGACATCTATCACAGGATGTTCCACCGTGACAGGCAGGTTTGGGGGGTCATCACACTTATCACAGACCAGGCCGCACATACCAACGATGCGACCCATCCAAGAATTGCTGTGCACCCTGATGGTGGGGTTCATGTAGCATGGGAGGACTTGAGCGACCTCAATGGTAGCGGTGCTGATCTAGATGTATACCACAGAAGCCGGGACCCGATCACTGGTGCCTGGGGAGCCTTTACCCTCATCAGCGATGATCCGTTAAACACCGAAAGGTCCTACTGGCCAGAGCTAAGCAGCGGGCATGATAGGCTTGTTCATCTGATATGGTCGGATAAAAGCGACATGGACGGCACAGGCACCGATGCTGATCTCTATCACAGAGCGCTAAATTTATCAACCGGGACCTGGAGCCCACGCCAGGCTCTTACCCCCGATCCTGCAAACCAGGGCTCATCTCTGAGGCCTCGATTGGAATACGAGGGAAACATTTCCCTCCACTTGGTGTGGCACAATTACGGAGACTACATGGGAAGCGGAATGGATTATGACATATACCTCATGAGCCTGGACCTGCAGACAGGACTTTGGGGTCCAGTGACCTTGCTCAGCGAAGGAGCCGAGAACTCGGCCCACTCCTACAATCCAGAACTGGCAATTGAGCCTAATGGGAGGCTTCATCTGGTCTGGCATGATGCAAGTCCGATATTTGATAACTTACTTGACCAGGATATATTCTATCGAACCTACGATCCTGGAAGCAGCGCTTGGCAGGATGTAATGGTGCTCACGGATGCAAGCGGTCAGGACGACCCTTCCAAGAATCCTACCATCGCAGCATGGGCTGACGGAGACGTCATGGTGGTTTGGGACGACCTCTCAGACCTGCTGGGCACTGGTAGTGACAGGGACCTGTTGGGTAGAAGATATCATAACGGCACTTACTGCCCATGGGCCCTTACAGCGGTTCAGGCAGGCATTTGGAGCGGCTGTAGTTCAGTCATGGGATATGAACCCATATCCGGCCAGAGCCTTGCAAGGAATGGGCTCAGCACCGATTTGGATCTAACACTTGACTGGGATTGGACAAGCGGGTCTGACTCCATCGTCCCGACCCCGGGCAGACCCAATTTCCAGCACGGCCCTGTGATCGAGAAGATCGTGGATCCTTTGAAGGCTGACCCTGGTTTTTTGCTCAATTACACACTCTTTTTTAACAGCAGCCAGCTCACACCAATTTCTATGAGTTACCTCAATGACACATTTCCTCCTGGTACCAGCTACATTACCTCCTCACTACCGCCTGATACTCTGACCAGCACTTCAGCAGCATGGGAGCTTGCCAACCTACCCTTTGGGTTACACAACCTGACACTGACCCTCAGGGTTAACGACTCGGTCCAGGGCGGCTCGGTCCTCAATAACTTGGCAAGTCTCGAGTTCTTTAACCATTCTGCAAACCATCAGATTCGTACAAGATCCATTGCCAGCACCAGGATCGGAGATCCAAATATTGAGTTGTTACTTGATTGGAATGGAACCAGACCTAGACCAGGAGAGCAAGCCTTGGTAAATATCACTCTGGACAACCTTGGTGATTCAAGCTCAGGCAAGGTATGGCTCAACATCACGCTTCCAGCCGGAATAACGTTTCAAGCATCATCTGACAATGCGAACAAGACCGGGCCAACTAGCTGGACATACGAGAACATCCAACCCGGCACTAAGTCATTATCGATGTGGGTACTGGTAGACCCAGACATGGAGATCAACCGCTTCACTATCAACTCGAGCCTGGAGTGCCAGGATCTGGGAGGAAACCCAAAACCAGTGCTGTGGTCCAACCTTGTTATTCCGCTCAGCTTTGGCATTGTCATAAATGAGTTCATGCAAGACCCAGGAGATTTGGAGGATCAATGGATCGAGCTTTTCAACCCGGAATCATTTTCCATGAACGTTTCCGGGTGGTCAC
>JAUVCJ010000050.1 GCA_030595765.1 Thermoplasmatota archaeon
CACCAGCAGGATTCACAGCATCATGGCTCCCAGCATTATCACCAGCAGGGTTCACAGCATCATGGCTGCCAGCATTACCACCAGCAGGATTCACAGCATTATGGCTACCAGCATTATCACCAGCAGGATTCACAGCATTATGGCTACCAGCATTATCAGCAACAGGATTCACAGCATTATGGCTGCCAGCATGATCAGCAACAGGATTCCCAGCATTATGGCTGCCAGCATGATCAGCTGCAGGATAGCCAACACACACCCCATCGTTTTCAAAGACATATGACAGCTTCAGGCCAGATTTAAGGTCATGTGCTTCCTGGGTTACATCCTGCTTCTTCATTATTGCACGAGTGATCAGCCCGGCTATTATCTCCATATGTTCAGGCCCTGCGCCAAGGCGTGTCAATTCACTTGTGCCAAGCCTTCCGACCGCATCAACAAGTATGTCGTTCTTCTCAAGCAGTTTTGCAAACTCATTGGTGCAAAGACCAGTCCTTTCTTTTAGAGACTCAAGGTCCAATAGAACCTGATGAGATGAGGTGTAGCCCAACTCTCTGTACATGATTTGTATGCCGCCATCTTCGAGATGCCTTGCCAATGCTCTTGAGTTCTCCACTACCTGCTTTGCATAATCGCGTCCAAAGGTAGTCATCTCTGAAAGGGCAAAGGACAAGGAAAGTATACGATTCCAGTGGGCGTTGTCCAGTGCCCGCCAGGTAAGGTTTTTGCCAACTCCGGCTGTGACCTCATCGTTATTTGTCACAAGGATTCCCCCCTGAGGGCCAAAAAATGATTTGTGGGTGCTCCCGATCATTAGGTCACAGCCCTGGCCAAGAGGATCCTGGAACTCTCCTCCAGCAATGAGGCCAAGTACATGGGAACCATCATAGCCTAGAAATGTGCCAGTCTCCTTGCAAACGTTTGAGAGCGGTGGTATGTCATAGGGATGAACGATCACGCTGGCGCCAAGGATTACCAGCTTGGGTCTTCTCTCCCTTATCATCCTGATGCACCCTTCGATGTCGAGGTTGCCCTTGCCCTCATCAAAAGGGAGATGGTCTGCATCTAGGGCAAACATGTCAGGAAGGTTATGAGCCTCGTACCCATCATAACCACCGTTAATGGGAGCAATTGAGAGGATAAGGTCTCCTCGAGTGCAGGTGGAAAGTAGCATAAGCATTGCGCTAATGTGCCCCGATAACGGTTTTAGGCAGGCATAAGTTCCGTTGAATAGCTTCCTTGCCATACCTTCACCGATCGCTTCCACCTCATCCATGTATCTCGTGCCTCTGTAGGCATTCTCCATGAACATCCCGTGGACATTGGAATTGATGGGAAGTGTATATCTTCGACCCATGTCACTTGCAAGAAGCTGCTGAACCGACCTGGAGGTCATGTTCTCTGAAGGTAAAAGGGAAATTGCCTTGTTACGCCAGTCCTCATGGGCTCTGGCCCGATCCAATAATTCCTTCATGATAGTCACTCGGTTGCCTTAAGGGAGGTCACTTGTTAGCCTTTGGGAGGAGTCATAAGATCGCCTTCACGAAGATCACTTGATTGCTTTCAGAGGAAACACTTGATCGCATTCAGGGAGTCCCTTAATTGCACATGGAAAAAAGGTCACCACCAGACTTGCCTCTGCCAAGGCCCAAAGGAGCATCATCATCCATGTCCTCGAAAAATTCAGAATCCACCACCATGTTGAACAGGATGCTGACTATCTGCCTCATCTCACGAACCTCAACCTTAAGCTCGTTAACAGCATCTAGGAGAGCATCTTCATTGGACATATTCCGAACCTCCTCGGTTCTATGACCAAACGCCTAATTAATACTAACCCCAGCAATTATAAATCATTTCTAGAGCACCATGTTGGCAAAGGTTTTATTGTACCCACACAGAAACATATTTCCAGAGGACATTATAGTCAAGAACGAAATGTTTAGGACTAATAAATGAGTCCTTGACTATGTGTGGCACACGAAATCATTTGTCCTAAATGATAAGTGCGCCACTATAATTGCTCTTCCTGAAACCTAATGCCTATATTTGTGCTGGTCTTTCCAAAAACCATCGTATCGGCCATATCTGCCAGATAGCCATCTAGATTCAAACCTGCTACAATTGGTGCATACTAACCTGTTCCCGCGCCTCTCCATAGGTTTTCTACAGTTCAGGCAAAGTGCCCTTATTACTCCAAGGTCTTCCTCATAAGTGGATAACTGTATTGATGGCGCTGCAGACAAAACTCTTGCCAGCAACACATCAACCAACCTCAATTCGCCCCAAATGTCTGAAATAAAACCTGGTTTGATCTTGGACACATGTATGACACCCTTCACACCATTGAGATCGCTAGTTGGAGGGCCTTCCCTGAGTAGCAAACTTACATGAACCAGTGGATGGCGTATGTCCTGAACTGTGCAAAGAACAATGTCCCCATTTTTAAGTTCCGGCACCTTCGTTATCGGTTTGACCTCAACTGTATGCTCTTGGGTGTCGTGCGCCATCGAACCAAAAGCCGTTGAGAATATCTCACCATCATCCTCATAGGTCTCGGCGCCTGCCAGAAATTCCTCAGCAGACCCCAGACCCTCCCCAGGAACCACCAACGGTGCCTCCTTCTTTGAAGTGGAGTGAATGGAGATTTGAGTCATGAGATCATCCCTGGTAAGAAGCATCATGGTCTAGGTTTACTTAGCCTTTGAGTTGATCAACACGAACTGAGCTCGAGTTAATTGTCATCAATACATGAATTGGTCTTCAGCATTATGTGAGGTGAATAGGTGAATTATTCTTTAGTGATACCTGAGTTCAAGATAGTCTTTAGCAATACCTGCGTTTGAGTTGATCCGTAGCAGTACAACCTCAAGCATTTTAGTGGACTTGGCATGAAAATGAAAGGCCGAATGCAATGGGAACTGGTAGCGTTTTTCAAGGCTTATCTCAGCGCCGTTGGCAGCTATCAATCGCCTCACCTGGGACAGATTTGTGGTTGGATGCAATGAATACACCACATTGGAGTATTTCATGGCATTTTCCAGAAAAGGTTTGAATGCTCCCTTCTTTTGTGCACCGAACGGGGGATTCTGGAATATTGTGTCGACATTAATGTTAAAAACAGCAATGTTTTTCTGTTCAAAAACGATTTTTCGATGTTGCTCGTTCTGTTGCTCGTCAATTGTAGATCCATCTAAACTCACATCTTCTAGCTCTAGGAGCTCAACTGCGGATTTTCTTGCAAGAGCTAGTGCCTGGTCATCGATATCTATGGCCACAACCCTTTTCGCACCTAGTAGATACGCTCCAATGGCAAATATCCCGGTCCCACATCCTAGATCACCCACCAACAGCCCTTGGATATCGGCATGGGCGTGGGCGATATAGAGTATATCAGCGCATATTGCTGGGGGTGTCATGTACTGCTCTAGCTTGGCTTTGGGCTCAGAAAAATTTGGCACCCTTTGCAAAAACATCTCAAGTTCGCGTTGCCTCATATAAACCCCTGGCCACATTCATGTTATGCTGTCATTGATAAGATGCTGTTACTACTTATCTGCTATCCCTGATTAGATGTTGCCATTGAATTGATGCTGTCACTGCTTATCTGCAATCTATGATTGGATACTGTCATTGCTTATATGCTATCAGTGATTAAATGCTATAACTAGTAGAGGGAAAAATCGAGCAAGTATCAAATCACTACTTTCTTTCTGTAGCGAGTGATGTAACCAGCGATCCTGTTTCGCATCTTAATGGTCTGGACATCCGTCATGCGACCCACCTGGAGCTTATTGTGCTGAAAATCTTCGGTGAACTGTTCTGGATACTTGTCAACCAGTTCGATGGCTACGCGTTTGATATAGGTCTGGCGAATGTTGCCCATGTGTTCTGGGAAACCAAGGTAGTGTATAAGAAGTTTGTGGACAATCAGAAGACCAGTGCCACTCATTTACTCCACTAAACTGGATTATAGTGGCGCACTTATCATTTAAGACAAATGATTTCGTGTGCCGCACATAGTCAAGAATCTCTCCAAACGTCCTATATGTTTGGTTCTTGACTATACCGAACATCATACAGGTATAGACCCGGCTAAAAGGGTTCTATACTGCCACATCTACCCTTCCATTACAGTCTGAGAGTCATTATCAATGCACGCACATATCCAGCAAGATTAATATATTGAGGTTCACCTTAATGGCCTCGAAGGTGTAATGCTTGGATCTGAAGGAGATTTTAAAACCGTACATCACTGTCGCAAATGATGCACTGGATGAGGCATTGACTTTTGAAGAGCCCTCGCTACTGGTCAAACCCATGAGGCACATGACAATGGCAGGAGGCAAGCGGCTCAGGCCTGTCATGGCTATGCTGGTGGCAGAGAGTATTTCGGGATCCTACAAAAGAGCCCTTACCTTCGGAACCGCCTTGGAGATCATCCACAACTTCACACTACTCCACGATGACATCATGGACCATGACGAGCTTAGAAGAGGTATAAAAACCGTCCACATTGAGTTTGACGAGGCAACAGCCATCAACGCTGGCGATGCCCTATTTGCTCTGGCATTCGAAATACTTTCCACAGTGGACATACCAAATAAGTTGGTTAGAACCCTGATCTCCGATGTCGCCAGGACAGTTAGGCTCATTGGAGAGGGGCAACAGATGGACAAGGAATTCGAGCAGAGAACAGACATCCAGGTCAAGGATTACATGCTCATGATAGAGTACAAGACTGCTGTTCTTTTCGCTGCAGCAGCTGAAGGTGGGGCTTTGACCGGGGATGCATCTCCCGAGCTTGTCACAGATATGGCCGAATACGGACGATTGATAGGTCTGGGCTTCCAGATATGGGATGACTATCTGGGGCTAAAGGCAAATGAGGCAACTCTAGGCAAACCAGTGGGCTCGGACATCCTGAACGGCAAGAGGACCTTGATAGCTGTCGTTGGTCTGGGTAGGATGGATGAGGGTCAGAACGAGAAATTCATGAAAACCTTTGGCAACCTTGATGCTGAACCCGCCAAGGTAAAAGGGGCAATTGGGGTACTCGAAGAAGTAGGTGCTGTTAATCATGCCAAAGACATTGCTCTGAAGTATTGTGAAGAAGCAAAACAGCTCCTTCATAAGCTCCCGGGATCAAAGACAAAAGATATACTCGGCTTGATAGCGGATTATATGGTCATGCGCGAAAAATGAGTGTTTTCCGTCACATACTCTTTGGAACCGCCATCGGAGTGGATTTTTTCGTCGTCACTGTTATGGTGGTCAACAAGCCCCTGATCAGTAATAAAGAACTCCCCAGATATTCCTTCAGGCCGGGACCTGTGCTTCTTGATGGTTGCTACCCTTTGTCCTGGGCCAATCCGCTCGATCAGTAAAATGGTCTTTGGATAATGATAGAACGCATGGCCGCCTATTGGTTCGAGGGTTTTGCGCTCAGAATTCGTGTAGGTTTGTGTGGTGATGAGGACTGGAAGGTCCTGCTTCCTGGCCGTCTCAAGAAGACCGCGCATCTGGGTGAGTAATGAATACCTCCCAGTGGCCTCCTGGTCAGTTCCATATGTGGTTCTGTAAAAAAGTGTTGCCGAATCAAGTACTATCAGACCCACACCTGTGTTCTTGTCTCTAGCTGCCAGCTTGATGGCATCATCGATAGCTTTACCCTGTTCCTCCATGTTTGTAGGTTTAAAGAACAGAATGCCCTTCATTACCCGTTCATAGTCGTCCCCAGACATCTGGCGCAAGCGCTCAAGGGAGACTCCTTCAGTATCAACAAAAAGAGCCCGTTTGCCTGCGCGGACTGCATTTCGGGAAAGCTGGAGACAGAAATTTGTCTTTCCACATCCACCCTCGCCATATATCTCGGTGATGGTTCCAATCTCGACGCCACCCCCAAGAAGCCTATCCAAGGTTTCGCAACCGATCTTCATTCTTCTGACTGTCACGGCTTCAGGAATGTTCCAGAAACTATTTAATGGTTCATGAAAGCACTTATTGACAGCATTGATAACGATCTCATCATGGCAAGGAAGATGGCATCTTCTACAGGTAGAAGATATACAAGCAAAAGAGCCTCATCCCAGAAGGGTATAGTTCATTTCCAGGGGAAGGTACGCCCGCATGCACTGCATTTACCTGTGCTATCGCTATAGAATACTAGATCTTTGGATTCACAGTTGCGGCAGATGAACTGGCGTGGTTTACCAGGAATCTTCTTCAGGCTGTCGTATTGAAAGCCCTTTCCGCACTTGGGGCATTTTCCTATTCCATCCTCAAAAAACATCAAGTCCCGGTTCTTGCAACTGTTGCAGACATAAGGTCTCTTGAGGGAGCGCTGGTGCTCATGTTGCCTCTGAGGAGCATACTCACGCTCTGGATAATACTGAGTTCTTCTCTCAATGGTGCGAGTCGATTGCCTGGAGCTTGGTTCATACTGCTGCCTGGGAGGTGGAGAACTGCGTTGAGGCTGTGAAACTGGTACATTTGGTCTGTGATCTGGGCGCCTGGACTGCCTCTGGGGTTCATCCCGCCTTGGAGCTGCCTGACCCCTTGCTGGAGGTCTTTGCCCGGAGGAAGGCCTTTGCCCGGATTGAGGTCTTTGTCCTGATGGGGTTCTTGTCCGAGAAGGTGGATTCCTTGGCGGTTGCCTGTTCTGTGCACGACCAGACTGAGCTTGTTGAGGTCTGCGACCATCCTGGCTACGGTCATCCCGCCTGCTGCGACCCTGTCCAGACCCACCATTTTTGTGGTACCAATCAGTAGGCGGCGGAGCCCTACCTGAACTTGCTCCACCACTACGTGACCATCCGCAAAGAATGCATGAATTGGGGTCAGAGAAAATCTCGTTGCCACAGCTTGGGCAAAAATGCCTGTCGGTTCCCGATTCCATGCTATCCCTCATTATGCCCTGGTAAGTATAAATACTTGTTGTGAACACCGCTTTGATTATTCTCAAGAGCCTGCGATGTTATGCAGCCGCTTTGCATTAAGAGCGTCACTTCCCCTTGTTCTGATGAGCCTTTAGAGAAGGCCTAAGTTTTTCTGCACCCTTGCCCTTATTATGAAGTCCTCTGCCACGCTTTCCAGCCGATGTAAGACCCCTGTGGGCGCGTCCGCGCTGATGTGGTTCGCATATCCAGTTGATCTTGGGATCGCTCTTGATGACGGGGTGATGTGGATCCACCAGTATAACTTCAAAGTACTTGTGCTTACCATCTTCAGCAACCCAATAGGAATTTAGCACCTCCATGTTGGGATAATGCCTGCAAACTCGCTCCTCAGCCATCCGCTGGGTGCTTTTTGCCATTGTGATCTTGCTCATACCCTTACGTTTGGGACGCCTTCCAGCCTTGATCCTTCTAACCCTAAGACCGCCACGGCGGATACGTGTTCTAATAACAGTATATCCCTGTTTGGCCTTGTAACCAAGAGTGCGCGCCCTGTCGATTCTGGTGGGTCTTTCGATCCTTAAGAATACAGGGTCCCTTCTCCACTCAATGAGCCTTTCTAGCCTTAACTCCTGTACATAGGAGTTTCTGGGAGTCTTCCAGGCCTCTCGAACATATCCATACATGTTCTTCTGCCTTCTTACAGCTTTCTCATTAGAGCTATCTTCTTCGTCTTCGATGAAGAGTTCTTCAGTCACTTTTTCTTCTGGCATGTTATCGCTGTCTCCATGGGTTAATACCCGTTTTGAACGTTTTTGGATTCACCCGTATCTGCCATCTTTGCTATTCAAGCTCAAATGCCAGGGGCACATCTCCTGCGGGAGGTTACTCACCCGCCTGGAACCTTTGCGATGAGGACACTAATATTTAAAGATATCACACAATGTATCCACCAAAACCTCTACCAAAAACATCAGCCACGTTCATGGGGTTTACCATCAGCATCCATCATAACCAAGGCCTACACCAACAGAGTCACCACAGTCACATACATGGCTACCCACAGAACACAGCTCTCACATACAAGACCTACGCCTACAGATACATCAGTCACATGCAAGTGGCTACCCCACAGAACATAGCTTTCACATACAAGGCCTACACGTACAGAGACATCAGCCACATGCAAGAGGCAACCTCACCAGATACATATTTCACATGTAAGGGACTACACACCAGATGTATCTTTCCCAAAGAAAGATTCTGCCCTTTATGCATCAACGGGACGGGGCAAACAGGACAACCTTGAAGTACACCGAACCAAATCTCTAGTTGCTCTTCTGGCTCATGTTCTTGCCTGCCAATGGTATGGCGATCTTACGTGGCTGTAGGGAAATATTCAGGGGAACATCCATGGACCAAAATGCGGAAAATGAATTGCTAAAAAAGGCAATGAAGCCAGGAAAGGACTCGATGGCTCTCCATCCATTCTACAAGGGCAAGATCGAAATAACTCTAAAAGCTCCAGTAAGAGATTATAATGACTTTGCGATCTGGTACACCCCTGGAGTGGCTGAGCCCTGCAAGGCGATAGCTGCCAAGCCTGAGCTGGTATTTGATTACACGAACAAATGGAATTCCGTAGCAGTCGTTAGCGATGGGACACGAGTTCTGGGGCTAGGTGACATAGGACCAAAAGCTGGCTTGCCAGTAATGGAAGGCAAGGCTCTGCTATTCAAATACCTTGGAGGAGTGGATGCCTTTCCCTTGATGTTGGACACAAAAGACCCAGATCAGATCGTCCAATGCGTCAAATGGATACAGCCTGGAATAGGCGGGATTAACCTCGAAGACATAAGCCAGCCCAAGTGCTTTGACATACTGGACCGACTCAGAAAAGAGGCAGACATCCCAGTATGGCACGACGACCAGCAGGGTACTGCGGCAATTATCATTGCAGGATTAATCAATGCATTGAAGATAGTAAATAAGTCAAAACAAGGCGCAAAAATTGCGTTAATCGGAGCAGGTGCTGCCAATCTATGCACCGCCAGGATGTTAGAATGCTGGGGATACCCACTCAAGAACCTTGTAATTGTGGATAGCAAAGGAGCCCTTGGACCCTGGCGTGAGGAACTTGCCAAAGATTACAGAGTAAAATGGGATATGGCTAACAGAACCAATTCCGAAGGAGTAGAGGGAGGAATAGCCGAGGCCATGAAAGGAGCCGATGCTGTTATCGCCGCTTCAAGGCCTGGACCGGACATACTGAAACAAGTTTGGATATCCAATATGGCTGACAGAGCCATAGTGTTCGCATGCGCCAACCCCGTACCTGAGATATGGCCATGGAAAGCAAAGGAGGCTGGAGCAGAGGTGGTCGCCACAGGCAGGTCAGACTTTCCCAACCAGGTCAACAATTCCTTGGGCTTCCCTGGTATCTTCCGCGGAACCCTGGATGTCAGAGCTACCACCATCACAGATGAGATGTGCATAGCTGCGGCAATTGCACTTGCAAGCAGGGCCGAGCAAATAACCGGAGGGGACCTGGACCCCGAAATGATAATACCATCGATGGATGACTGGGAGGTCTTCCCCCAGGAAGCAGTAGCGGTGGGTCTAAAAGCCATAGAGCAGGGACATGCCCGAGTTAAGCTCTCAAAGGAGGAGCTGTATGATAAGGCCACCGCGATCATATCAAGAGCTAGAGGTATCACAGAGGATATGATGAAGAACGGATGGATCAACAAGGCTCCATTATAGGTCAGATAGGTCAGAGCATTTCAGATCTAACTTCCGCAGACTCAACATCCTGATCATCAACAGCTTCAGTAGTAGCATTTGGCTCCGTTGCTTCCATGGCCGGTTTAGCATCGGATATTGAGCTTGGATCGTTAGAGGGGTCATCCTTTTCAGATACAGAGCCGGAATCGTCTGCCGAGTCCTCCTTTTCAGATACAGAGATTGGATCGTTGGAGGGATCATCCTTTTCAGATACAGAGATTGAATCGTTAGCAGGGTCATCCGTTTCAGAAACAGAGCGTGGATCGTTAGCAGGGCCATCCTTTTTATTTGGGGCTGGAGATGGAAAGCCAAATCTAAATAGGATCAACCAGAACAGACACACCCAAAGGATGAATATCAATTCGCCTATCCATTCGTGAACCCATATGCCTGTCCATGGCTCAGCTATGCTACCTTTCCCGTTCAAATGACTAAATACAAATATTATCACAATGCGAAGGACATTTGCAAACCATGCACACACTACCCCCAGAGTCAGAAGTATGGCAATTCTACGTGTTAGCTTATCAACCATAACTGATACAAAGGCAAAGAACGCTGAAATGAAAAGCCCTAAGGAATAAATTCCTGCACATGTCGGTCCAATCCTAAAGGAGGTCTTTACCCCATTAACTTGTAAGAATGTGATAAGGTCATCTGATTGTTGGGCCCATATCCCAAGGAAATTAAGTATTAGCGTAGCTGGATACGCAAGAAATAGCCCTATGGCTTCTGTTATTATCGAGGTGTTACCACCTGTTGACAGAAAGGAATCGGCTATGAACACCATTGGGAGGAGTAGGAGCAGGAATAATCCCAAGAATAGTATGAGACAAAAATCTCTTTCGAGGGAGTAAGAATTCGGCACGTAATTATATGCCACTAAAAAGACGCCTAAACCCAAGACTATGAGATCCAGATCTCGGAATACTAGGTTGTTCCTGTAAAACAAGTTGAACCATACATCAAAAATGATGAGAGCCATACCAAATAATGGGAACAGGGGTATTAGACGGCCACGGATGCTAAACTTAAAAATAAATTGTGATGCCAGAGTGGTGGTACTACTACCTGCAACGTCAGGGTCATCACCATCGCGAAGGTTTGAATCAATTGTATTAGAATCAAGGGTCATCGAACTATTGCTCACCAAATTATGAGTAACCGACTCATTGCTCTCTGAATCAAGAGCCATCGGATCAAGGTTCTTTGAATCAGGAGCACCTGAATCATGAACGTCAGGATCTGAAGCATCTGAATCTATGGATCGTCCTGCCCTTGCACTGGACTGGGTGTAGTGGTGCCATACGAGCAAGATCAGGCCTGCTACTAGCAGAGGAAAACCATAGTACTTTGGAACCCTGCCAGGCAAAATTGTGAACACTACCGATGCAACCCCAGAAACAAGTAGCAAGAATCCAATGATAAACAATAGAGGAGGTTTCTGATTCACGTTTTCACCTATCACTCAGGTAAATATATAATACTAACCTTCTAAGGAGGTTCCATTGCCATTCTGAGAGGACAAGTCTAGTCCTAAAAAATCAGGCAATTGCTCAAAATAATTCAAAGGTGTACCAAAGGTTAAAAAGGTTCAAGCACTCAGAAATCAACATGTTGAGCGAATTATCCCTTCAAAACCTACCCATATCCATGGAGGAATTGGAAAAGGAGTTCAAACAGGTATCGTCCCAGCTGGAAAGGGTGGGATTGTCTAGATACGAGGCAAAGGCCTATATCGCCCTTGTAGCCCGGGGCTATGGCAACGCAGAGGTCATTTCCAAGACTGCGAACATACCCAGAACAT
>JAUVCJ010000138.1 GCA_030595765.1 Thermoplasmatota archaeon
ATAGCCCAATGAATTGGTAGACCATAGAGGAGTGTGGATGTCGACCTATATATGTAATGTGTAATACACAATTGCTTTGGACACAATAGCGGCACTCTCCTTATCCAGCAAGTCACTTTTTATAATGGCTTCACCTTGACAGTACAGGTGGCCGCTCATTGCAGGAACTGAAGATGGAAGCCCCACATCTTGTCGGGCGGAAAGACGAATTGGAAACGCTTGGTGTTGCAATTCAAAAAATGAAAAAGGGCGAAGGTTGCGCAATCTTTGTTTCTGGAGAGGCCGGGATCGGCAAGACCCACCTTACCAATGAATTGATAAGTATTGCTCAAGCAGATGGCATGCACATCCTTCGAGGTTGGTGCCTTGCTGAAAGCCTTGAACCGCTGATGCCGATGAGAAATGCGTTCAGAGATGCAGGTCTAGATCATCTTTTTACCGGGAAAAATCCTCCCAAGCTCCTTAGCCTCTACCTAATGACTTCCACAGCCACTCGATCTCTTACCTGACGAAAAGGTGTTCCCGCTTTAAATATTTCTGGACAAGTTCAGGGTTGAATATCCAGGCTATCTTGCCCTCACTATCAACTGCGATCTTGCCGGATTCCTGCAGGTAATCAAAAACCACACCATAGGTCTGGTACATCATCTTCTTGGGCAGATTCTCCCACAAGGCCTTCTTCTTGAACATGCCGCTATGCTCCCTGATGAAGTTCTCCACCATGAGAACCGTGTCAAGCTGCGGATAGTGTAATACTTGTTGACTACTGGCTCTGGTTTTCATAATAATCGTCCCCGAGGGAGTTATATAAATTTATATAACCCCTCCTATTTAATCATTTTCTTCAGGTCGCTAAAAAAGGGATTGCATCACTTCCCAAACAATCCCCGCTTTATTCCACCAAACAACCCCTTATTGGATATATCATCTGTTGTTGGGATGTCTCCTTGCAAAAAGATTCCTTGGGCACCATCCATTATCATGCGGTAATCGCTGCCTTTGTAAACATAGCGTATGAAAAATACTGGTGCGTGAACGAACTCGGTATCGTGCACATCCAGATCGGTGTTAATGGTCTGGATAACATCCACCTCTTCATCGAGCAGGAACTTTTGGTGCTCTTCAAGCTCCCTGCGCAGGATATTGTTAGCAGCATCCTCGTCCATCTCAGAGTTTAGGAAGGTCATGTCCTTTGGAAGACTGCTAATCTCGAAGGGTATCTTGGTTCGGAGCGGTATCTCATACTCCTTTGTTGGAAACTCACTGCCTCGGCGGGCGATTATCTTCCAGTAGTAATCCTTCTCCAGCTTGCCCTCTCTTGGTATGTTCGCACCAGTTCTGGTGAACACGCCTTTGTAAATGGATCTGACAGTGACACGATAGACAAAAAACGGGATGTACTTCAGGTCGATCTCCTTGATCTGCGAGGCACGCGCTAGGTCTTTAGGTTTAAGAAAACCCTGCCCCATCCATCTTAACACCAGCTCCTTTGCAGTGTTCTGGTCGTAAGCGCTTGGGATCAGGCCATGCTTGAGAAAGTATTTCTTACCTGTTGCCAGGTTGCAATTGGATCCGCAGAACTCACAAGTAATGATTACCTCACCGGTCTCGATCTCAAGTGGTGCCCCGCAATTTGGGCAATGAATGCTTTGTGCAATTTCAACCATGTCACTGACCAGTCCTGGCTCTCTTGACCGTTTGCTTCCTTGGAAGTGGGATACGCCGTCCCCAGGGAATGAAAGATATCTGGATCAGATTGAGGCCGCACACAATAAAGGCCGCTCCAATAATGAACATCATGATGCCGATGCCTGGATGAATGGCATTCATCAGGGGGAGTATATCCAGAATAGCTCCGACTGCCAACAGTATAATCCCCATGGGCTTGAAGAAAGTGGTGTCTGGCACCTTAACGAATCCCTTCTCTCGTGTGAACACAGGCGCCTCTGATCTGTCAGTGGACTTACCTACGGGTTTTATGGTGAGCTTATCAGCCTTCCCAATGGGCTTTAAGGTGGGCTTGCCAGGCTTACCAATGGGTTTTAAGGTGGGTTTACCAGCCTTGTCAAAGGGTTTTAGAGTGGGCTTGCCGATGGGTTTAAGGGCTGGTTTACCAGCAGACTTACTAATGGGTTTTAGCGCAGGTTTGCCGATAGGCTTCAAAGCGGCCTTGGCAACAGGCTTAGGCCTTGCACTGGCAACTGGCAGGGGTGCCTTCTTTGAAACTGGGGTATCAAGGGCAATATGGTCTTGCTTGGAGTCCATCTTATCTTTTGCCTCGGTGGTTAGCGTTGATGCTTGAATTTTAGCTCTGCCTATGTGCTGGGCAGGTTTGGCCTCAGCCTTTTTAACCGGCCTTCGGGGTAGATCTTCTACCATCTTGGCTGAGCTTTTAGGTGTCGATCCATCCTTCTTGGCCGAAACCTTGGGAGCTTCTTCTTCCTTGGCCTCCACCTCACTCAGGGTCTCTTCTATCTCGAATGGGGTCAATTCACCTCCCGCCTCAGACACGGACACTTCCTCTGCGATCTCAGGTCCAGCAGGTTCCTCTTCCATCTCATACCCAGCAGGATCCTCTTCCATCCCAGGCCCGTCAAAATCTTCTTCTTCCGTGGGAACGAACACATCTTCTGCCGTCTCAGCTTCCGTCAACTCGTCCTCGTCATCAACAAAGATCACCCCACAAGTGGGGCAAGACTCCATTTCCATTGTAATATGGGTGCTACATTCGGGGCAGGGGAACATGCCCTTGGGAATGGATGGTTCAGGAGGTGCAGCGGCTGCTACCGGTTCCTCTTCGATCTTATCTTCGACCTCGTCATCATCAAAGGCTTCGAACAGGCCATCTAGCTTCCCACTGGTCTTAACTTTATGAGCATCCTCATCAAGGCTCTGGGGTTCATCTTCAAAACCCCCCTCAAAGTCGTCTCCCATATCCTCAAAAGCCTCAAACAGATCATCCAAGACCTCGCCCTCGGTTTCGGACTCCACCTTATGACCTCTACTAGAGGATGCTCGATGGGCGTCAGTTAAATCCTCCACTCCCTCTAGCTCAAGGGGTTGCTCCTCCACGTGTTCTTCAACTTGAGTTCCAACAGCCTTATCTGTTTCTGAAAGTTCCCCGCTGGCTTTGTCAGCCTCGGGTTCAGCTACATCTTCCTTGAAGCCGCATATCGCGCACTCCGTAGCTCCAACCTCCATTTTCGAGCCACACATGTCACAGGCCCTGTCCATATCAATAGTGGACAATTTGGATTCAAGTTCGGATATCTCTGCCATCCAATCCTCGTCATCGAGAGAAGTCCAGCCGCATATCGCGCACTGGGTTGCACCTTCCGCCAAGGGAGTGTTACAGGTTGGGCATATATCTTCTGACATAGCATGTGTTCATCGAACTCATTTCCTATAAACCTTTGCGAGCATGGATCTCAATTCCAAGCCTTTAAAGCGCAAGCCACAGCCTTATCGTCAAGGGTCATAACATAAGTAATAAAAGCGAGCCCATGCCACAAATACGACCCACAACATGGTCAGCAAAGCCCGTAACTATAAGCCAGAAACACAAGCCACAACGTGACCAGCAAAGGCCGTAATCATAAGTTACAAAAACGACCCACAACGTGGCTAGCAAAGAAAGACCCCAACTATATTGATTACAAAAACAAACTCCATACCGGGTCAATGAAGACAAAAGCTCTTGGCAAGGAAGGCCAGCAACTTGAAACATTACTTGTGGCCATTTTTTTGGTACATTTGCGGCAAGGTTTCGGGGCCTGACTACCTAACTTCGAGGGCAAGGTCCATTTGGCATCTTTATATACTAGAAAAATCATAACAAAACCTGATGTCCACACTCGTTCTATGCATTGACAGAGACAATGATCTTGGTGATAAGGCACATCTGATCAGCCCCATCATTGGCAGGAAGGACTGCGTTGGTGCAGCTGTGGCTCTGGGCACTGCCGATCCTGAGGATTCTGACGTCAATTCCATATTTTCAGCTATAAATGTCTTTGATGAGTTCAGGACACACAACCAGCCTGCAGAGGTCGCGCTCATATGCGGTGACAGAAATGTAGGCCTGGTATCGGATAAGATACTGGCCACCCAGTTGGATTCTGTCCTCAGGGAAACAGGTGCCAAAAGTGTTGTTCTGGTTTCAGACGGGGCTGAGGATGAGCACATATTCCCTATCGTGGCATCCAGAATTCACATCGATTCTGTCAAAAGGGTGGTTGTCAAGCAGGCTCAGAACCTGGAAAGCAATTTCTACTTGATGACTAAATTTCTTAAAGAAGAAAAAGTGCTGCGAAACTTTGTCACTCCAGTGGCGCTTCTGGCAATGGTTCTGGGTTTTGTGGCTCTGCTTGCAATATTCGCAGGATTCCCTGACATATCCTGGCCAGCAATGCTTGTTACTCTCGGTCTCTACGGTATGCTGAAAGTCACTCATCTGGTAGATCCGATGGTAAATACCTTGAAAGGGCTGAGACAAGCAGTGGTTGAAGGCAGTTACGTCCTACTAACCGTGCTGCTAGTTGCATTTGTCATCATACTCTCAGGTGTCATCAACTCCTCAGAGGAGGCTTTCGTCAATCTTGGGAGCCAGAATCCACTAGAGATGACAATGTTGTTCTTCTACACAATGCTGTGGTATTTCGTATCAGCAATAATCGTTGGAACACTTGGAAAGTTCCTCAACGACCTGATAACCAAGGGTGAAATCCATTACCAGATACTGACCATGTTCCTTCCGGTCATTGCCTCAGGATTCATGCTCGCAGGCGTGACCCAGCTCCTGACATCCCCGCTCCTGTTGAATTACACAGGAATTTACGACTCCAATGCTCAAGTGTTCCTTAACCTTGTCATGGGTTTCTTTGTTGCCGTCACCGGAATGTACATATACGTGTACGTGAGAGATACAATATTGAAAGGGACTGGAACCAAGTCCAGTGACTGGCGGAAGTAGCTCCACCGATACCGTTTTAATGTTCTGTGCCCTCAGCATGTATGCATGCCTGAAAGTGAAGCGTTGCAGAACAGGAACTTGCAAAAGAAGGGCGATGATAGAAAGGAAATGAGCCTGCAAGTAGCAACAGGAAAAAGGATGGGTAGAGCCCTACGCAAGATGGTTGGCTACAACTTAGACGATGTTTTGAATGTGGAGGATCGTAATGCAGACAGCTCGTTGCTTATGAACTCTGCCCGCCAAGACATTTTCGAATACGTATTCTCTCACCCAATGACTCATTTGAGGCTAATGGCCAGAGGATTAGAGGCGAAGCCACAGACCATCAACTGGCACCTTCCATTGCTTGTTAAAGGGGGATTTCTGGAGGGCAGACGGATGCGCAACAAACACTGCTATTTGGTGCCCACCCTCATACCAGCCAGAGGTATGAAGGCCTTCTTCAGCCTAAATTGCCCTGGCCAGCGCTCTTTTTATTCCTCCATTCGTAAGGACCCTGGTATTTCCCAAAGAGCCCTTTGCTCCAAGCATGGCGTGTACCAGCAACTTGGAGCCAATTGGCTCAATGAGCTAAGCAACTCAAAATTGGTGGTGAAAACATTGGATGGAAGAACCAATTCATATTCGATTTCACCATTACTTAAAGAGCTGGTTGAAGAGGTCGAGGATCGGATGCCAGAATTGGCAAATAGCCTCATGGAGAAGCTTGTAACGGACGGAGTAGCACCAAAGCGGGTCTCTCGCAGAGGTTTGAACCTGAGGATACAGATAAGCAATGGTCCCAATCAGAGGGTGCTATCCCTGAACCTGCGTAGCCCGCTTCTGAGAAACATTGTATGAAGTTTGATCCGCCATTATTGAACTCATTCTCTATAACTCATTGCCAACAAGCCAGCATCTTCATCATCCCAAGGCAGCCTCTGGTGGTTGGGTGGTATCATATCATCCTGAAATGGATGGTGGCTGTTGAAATGCTCAAATGCAACAGTCACGTTCTATTCCTCTAGACCATTCCTTCTCGCTTATCAGGATGTCCACTTTTAAAATATCTGGTTATCCACTTCGCTCAAGTGTTTGCCAGTGCCAACATCAAATCTTTTCGTGCAATCGGATTTGAGTGAGCCGCTTGTTGCATAATACGCCAGAATCGCTTGCCAATGGACTTACTTGTTCGGCGATTGAAACGGAATACATATTCATCCAGGTAGCGCTGTAAATACTTTGAATCAAGGCGGCCGTGGAAAGTGCCAAGTATGACCCGTTTAAACAACGACGTCACCAAATGGACTCCTTGCAGAACGGATTCTTTATTCTCGGCTTTACTTTGGACAACAGCTTTATGGCTATAGCCTTCACTTTGTAATCCTCGATAAGCGAACCAACCATCGGTTGTGATATGGCTCCCGATGGAAATATTTGCCTTGGCGAAGGAGGTTAACTCTTTTCCACTACATTGCTCGATAACTTGCAGTCGCAAACGGCCTAGCTTTCGGCCCTTACGCTCAATAGCTACGGCAACCTTGCATTTGTGTCCAGCCCCTCGCCCGCGCTGCCCACTGTGCAC
>JAUVCJ010000072.1 GCA_030595765.1 Thermoplasmatota archaeon
TAGCTTATACCAGTAGCTTATACCAGTAGCTTATACCAGTAGCTTATACCAGTAGCTTATACCAGTAGCTTATACCAGTAGCTTATACCAGTAGCTTATACCAGTAGCTTATACCAGTTATTGATCCAAAGTAGTAATCAACTTCGAGTTGTAAACTGCAAATGGGTCGGGCTACTTAAGGATTTTCTCCTGCGCCATCAAGGAAAGAACTGACTTCCTCATTCACCCTCTGATAATCTCTGAATGTGCTCAGGTCCATCCACTTGGCCTTGACCGGGAAGTTCATCACCTTGTCCCCACGCTCCACAAGCCTATTGACCAGATCTGGCATGTTGAAAGGGGTGCCTGGCTCGATTAGCTCTGCCACGCTAGGCTCTACAATGTATATGCCCATCATGGCCACGTTTGTGATGGTAGGTTTCTCGGTTATGCTTTGGACACAGCCCTGGTCATCGACCAATAATACGCCATAGGGGATTGTTGTCTCATGGACCTGGGTGCCTATGGTCATCATGGCGCCGGACTCCAAATGATGCTCCAGCATGGTATTGAAGTTCAGGTCAGTCAAGGTGTCTCCATTGATCACCAGCACGGATTGGTTCAGCTTACCCTCCAGCAATTTAAGGGGACCGGCCGTCCCCATGGGACTTTCCTCATGGGAGTAGCTCACCTTCAGACCGAATCTGGCGCCATCCTTGATGTATGCCTCTATCAATTCAGCTCTGTAACCAGTTGCAAGGAACACTTCCTCAACACCGCTGGCCTTTAGTTGCTCCAGTATCAGCTCGATTATTGGCCTTCCGCCTACTGCTATCAGAGGCTTCGGGATGGCATACGTCAGAGGCCTGAGCCTTGCACCTACCCCACCTGCCAGAACTACTGCTTGCATGAATTTAACCTCCGATTTAGACTATTTTAGATTATCTTAGATTATCTTAGACTATGTATCTATCAGTCTTGAAAAGTGCCAGATTTTCTTTTATCCATTCTACTGTAGATGCAAGGCCTTCTTTGAGGGTTATCGTGGGAGCCCAACCTGCCAATTCATTTGCCAGTGTATTGTCAACCCTCAGACGCATCACCTCCGAACCCTCTGGTCTAAGTCTCTGCTGGTCAATTTCAAGCGGAATGTCTTTGCCGCACAGGTCTGCTATTATCCTTGCCAGATCGCCGATAGATATCTCCAAGTTGTTCCCAAGGTTGACGACCCTTCCTACGGCCTCAGGAGCCTCTGCAAGAGCCATGAACCCTCTGCCTGTGTCGGTGCAATATGTCAGGTCCCTAGTCGGTTCGGTAGCCCCTAGCTTTATGACACCATTGGCAAGAGCTTGGCTTATGAACGCTGGTACCACAGCCCTTGCAGACTGGCGCGGGCCGTATGTATTAAAGGGTCTAACCGTTACCACAGGCAAACCAAATGAGAGAAAGAATGATTGAGCCAGATGATCCGCACCTGCCTTTGTGGCTGCATAAGGTGATTGGGGATTGATCGGGTGGCTCTCATTGATAGGAACTGTCTGGGCAGTGCCATAGACCTCGCTGGTAGAGGTATGGACAACTTTCTGCACATCCAGGTCTCTTGCGGCCTGGAGGACGTTGAGGGTCCCGATAAGGTTAGCCAAGCTAGTCTCCCGGGGGTGTTTATAGGAATAGGGGATGGCTATCTGGGCTGCCAGATGGAAGATCACATCGATGTTCATGGCTGCTTCCCTGACTGCGTAGGGGTCGGTTATGTCGCCGGCTACTACCTGGATGGCATCCAATATCTCAGAGCTAACTTGCCCAAGCATGCCCCAATCCGACCTGGAATTGTAGCGGACAAACGCCACCACCTCTGCCCCTTCTCTTGCCAGTAACTCTGCAAGGTGGCTGCCTATGAAACCTCCAGCGCCAGTTACCAGCACTCTCTTACCATTCCAACTCATGGATACAGGATGAAGCTGGAGGTTGATAAATCCTTTGGAAAGATGAGGAAAAAATCATTGCTCGACACATTTGAAATCAACCTCATCTGATAGATTCGACTTTTGGAAAGCTATATATACTAATGAGAGAGATATTCGGTTGTTCTACTGGATCATGTTTGGATTATTCAGAATTCAACCTGGTGGCAAATTATGCTGAAAGGTGGGGAATTAAAAATGAGCAAATTGAAAGTAACAATTGTGATGTGCGTTCTGCTGGCCTCCATTGCTGGAGGACTAGCAGGAAATCACATCGAGGAACGCTTCCTGTTAACATCTCCTATCGGAGGAGTGGGTGCCGCATTAAACTACACCTCAGAAGATGTTTTCGCAGCGGTCACCAATTCGGGCCCCGGCGTGGCCTCCGTGGAGATATGGGACAGGAATAATGTCTCGGTTACCGAACTGGATCGCGTGGCAAACGACTATTTCTACATCGTCGTGAACGTAACAGATGGAAATACAATCGATGACCTATCACAGGTAGAGGTCACCCTGAACTATCAGAACAAGGATTATATTGGAGACCCAGGCCTTCGCACCAGCGAAGAATTTGCATGGTTCCAGTACAACGAAAGCACCTCCAATGACCTGGAGATCTACGATGCTGGCAGTGAAATGGTGGACAGGTATCCAGAGGGCGGTTCGACCCTTTATCCAGTGAATCGAGCCTCCCAGCTTCCAGAAGATGACACAGTCTCGATTTTACATTTCCAAGGGATGTACATATTCAATTTCACATTCAATCAAAGCGTGAAAACTATGTACGAGTGGATCCTGAGGGCGAACGCTACCGATGATGATGGAGCTTACAGCACAAAAGAGATGGTATTCACCATACTACCTGTAATGGGTGAGGTCATTTGGGGTTTCTCAGGTAGCTTCAACTTCGCAGCGGCACCGGGCACCATCAATGCCCCGGATTCCTTCACGGTAGAGACTGGTGACGGTGTGACCCAACCATGGGCTTTGATTGCTTGCGTGGAGGGGGATTTCTCGGCACCATGGCCTTCGCCTCTATCGAGCACCGCATTCCAGATACGCGAAAATAACCAACACTATCTGTCTCTTATCCATCAGGATAATGCGGTGGGCTGTGCTGCAAGACCCGTGGCGACCGATAAGTGGTACTTTAATGGATGGGAATCATATCAGACCACTACTAACCACACCGTCTATCTGGATTACCCAGCGCTCATTCCTGAGGAACCCAGAGAAGCGACCGGGAGCGGCAACTACGAGGGCCCTGTGATTACACTGGTCTTAAAGTACTGTGGGGACAGTTATTGCACGACCGACTATTGATAACTCCTAGGCATAGAAAACCTTTAATCCATTCCCCACCTTCTTTTATTTTATATTTCATTTACATCCAGACCAGGTGTTGAAATGACCCATGCATCCAATAGAACTAGAATATTCGCAGCCCTGCTGGCCATCCTCATAACAGTCAATCTGATTCCCTTATCAGGCATTCAGGCAGATATATACAGCCCAAGTATCACGGGAATCGGGATATTTGAGGGGGTAGCATACCGCGAACAGAACTTCACTGGGTGGATAACCGTTAAGCTCCCGGCAGAGGCTGAAGACCCCGTGGACATCGCTATGATCCCTATGGGGGAAATTACAGGCTGGTTCACATGGCTAGATCCAAGCAACCTGACACTCATCCCAAATGTACCCGTCACTACAAGGTACACACTGAACTTTCCCAGTAGCAATCCTGGAACGTACAGAGGGGGGATATTCATAGGTCAAGACATACCGCCTGGTAGCTCTGGAACAGCCACAGTCACAGTATTGGTTGCAAGGGAATTCTCAATTAAGGTCAGCGTCCCATCTGCAATTGGCGTTTCATACCTCGGATCCTATGAGGAATGGGCCTGGACCAATGTTACCTATAGTGCTGGGGGTACTTTCACCGGCAGTGCAAAATTCCAGATTTTCTATGGGGGCGTATTGTCGGAGGAAGGAACCGAAAACTTCGGACCCATAGACTCCTACGTCACGACATCCATCCAGCATGATTGGACAACCCCCCTTACGCCTGGGGAGAGCTATTCCATGCGTGTCGAAATATTTGACTCCCAGTCCAGGCTCCAGAACGAGAAACAGACCGTATTCAGGGTTCCAAGCCCTGCAGACATCATCTCCCTAACCCGCGAACCAAAACTAGTATATCCAGACATCCAGGTCCGTGCAACGGCTCTTACAAGAGATGTCTCTGCAAACGTTGTTCTGTATTACCAACACACACAGATGAATTCACCTGAAGAACTGGACATGGTATTTGATGCAAGCAAGAATGGGTTTGTTGTGAACCTTCCAATGATGCCCCCAGGTTCGGTTTCTTACTGGGCAGTGTCCAAGGTGGGAGGATATACGTATACCCAGCCAACACGTTACTTCGAAATATGGGGGGAGCAAACACCAGACCTACACATAAAAGGGGTAAATCGAGCCATCAGCCAGAATATGGTAGACTTGGAGGTCACCTTAGAGAACCAAGGTAGGGGTGACGTTGGCAATTTCTCGGTTCTGTTCCTTGTAGATGGAAATCTTATTGAGACCATAGACATGCGCTCAACAGGCTCCAACCAGTTCGCGATGAACGGTGAATCTCAAACCACCATCTTTTTCAAATGGGAGCACACACCGGGCACCCACAATTTTTCAGTAGTAATAGATCCAGACAATCAAGTGGTTGAAGGTAGTGAATCAAATAACATCTGGGCCATCGACTTAGAGATCGAAGAAACTCAGGTTAGTGAAAAACCAGTGAATACTACCTCACCGTTCATGACCTATGGCCTGCCAATGATGCTCCTGCTGATCATTATCATCATGCTGGCCTTAAACTTCCTTCGCTCCCGCAAGCAGAAGAAGGCAAAGAATCGAATACTGGAAGAGGACGAGGAGTAGAGTTTAAAATCTAAGTCTGCTCGCAATAAGAATTGGCAAAGACCATTCAACTTGCCAGAGCAAATGTATCATCGCTTATGGAAATTCCTGCCTGTGTTGTTTATGTATGCCGAAGCATAAGGTAGAGTATAAGGCGTAAATCACCATCCAGAATGCCTTATGCCCTGGAGCCACAATGTTCGGGAGTGCTCTAGAATGCCTTTAGAATACCTTTGCCTCGGGACTGATCTGCATGCCCTGTGGGGTTATAAGCAGGGGGTGTTTTGCAGTGTCGTGCTTTGTGAACCTCATCTTGCGTACGGTGATAGTTCGCCTAAGTTCTCCTTTCATCTCTTCAAGGCCCATGGTGATGAAGGAATCACCCACGAACTGCTCGATTCCGTATCTGGTCAATTCCCCATTTTCCAGAGACTCGGTAATTAGCAGGGATGTGACGTTCTTCTCCTTCAGGAACGCTCCGAACCTGAAGAGCTCACGTCGCAAAATGCCGCTGGCCTCGTTGTAATAAAGCCCTATTGCAGTGAGTGAATCAACAGCCAGCCTCTTTGCCCCGCTATAGTTGAGAAGGTTCTCCAGCAATTTCTGCAGAGCCTGGAAACCGACCATGTCCTCCTCCATATCCTCTGAGCACTTGCGGCGAATGGCACTCATATCCAGCAAGTAAAATTTCTTCTCGTCCTCCAGGCGCTCTATGTCCATGCCATAGCTCGTCATAGCCTTGACAATGTTCTCCCGGTTCTCTTCAAGTGTCAGGTATATGCCAGTGTCGCCATACTTCGCAGCGCCGTTGTAAATGTAATGCATGCTCATCAGGGACTTTCCAGAGCCTGCTGGGCCGCTTACTACATTCACAGATCGATCCGAGAACCCAGATGATATCAGCTCATCCATCCCAGTAATGCCAGTTGGAACCCTATCTCTATTTGTCATTATGCTCCCTCCTTCTCAAGTATTTCAGGTATTAACGCTATATTCTGAATAACATTTTCTGCGTTCTTGCCTATGAAGAACGGTAGAATGCGTCGCATTCTCTCTATAAGATGAGGAATGTCTTCAATGGACAACGTGGTAACGTCCAGGCCAGAATCCTCGCACTGCTTGGCCAAGAAGTGTACTGATAGGGGGCCTAGAGGGCTCTGCTCCAGCGCCTTCAGGATTTTCCTGGATATCTTGTTCACGTCTACTCCTCCCTTCCGTTGGCCTGCAAGAACTCTCGTGTGGCCTGGAGTTTGCTTGAGGACTCCTTTTCCCCGAACTCCCAGGATGCAGTTGCAAACAACATGTTGTCGATCATGTCCTTGCCGATTAGTTTGCCTAGAGAGTTACAGAACGATGGAAAGGCCTCATCCAGAGGTTTTTCCGCAATATCCTCAATACAATATCCGCTGACGTTCTGAACCACCCTTGAGCCTATTCCCTCCGAAACAGTGCAGAATAACGAGCGGAACATCCGGTACAGGTCCTCATCTGTGATTTGGTTGGAATACATATAGCTCCCTCTACTCTCCTTGCTCAGTGAATTGTTTAAAGCCAGCCTGTTGATGATGGTGGTTACGGTCTGAAGGTTCAAATCAAGCTCCCTTGCGACCTCAGAAGGAGCAATCACCTTGCCTGCATTCTGCTTGAAGAATTCCAGTATCTGCTCGGTCTGGGTGGTCTTGTCGGCATCAGTGCCGCCTGGAAGGGTCATATCTCATCTCCAATAGCTTGGCAAGCCAATGAATGGAATCTTTTGTATATAACACTTCGCGCATCTGTGAACGCCATTTCGCTCACCCATGATAGCCACTTCGTGCATCTGAAATAACCGCTTCGCTCATCTGAGATAGCCATTTCACTCTCACTCACCTGTAATGGCCAGTTTGCGCACTGTGATGCCCACTTCGCTCATCCGTTATGGCTCTGAGATATGGGGAACATAGTGATTAATACTCCTGTTCTAGGCCGCATCCAGCCATAATTATGCGCAGGCCCCTGATTTATGCTCTAGTCTTGGCCAAAGACATCCATGAGCATGCTGAAATCTATCGAACGCACCGAATGGGTTAACCATCCAAGAGATATCATGTCTGCCACACATGCATATTCAGCAATGTTGTCCGGGGTAATTCCACCAGATATCTCCAGCCGAACTGTGGGGTCTATCCTGCGAACAGCAGCGGCTGTGATCGCTGCCTCTTCAGGTGTGAAGTTATCCAGCATGATCGTATTGGCTCCAATATCTGCAGCCTCCATGGCCTGTTCCCTATCCTCAACCTCCACCTCCACCGGGCCGTTTCCTGATGCCTTTGCCCTTTTGATGGCCTCTGCCATGGACCCAACAACAGCGATGTGGTTTTCCTTGATGAGGATGGCATCATAAAGTCCTTGCCTGTGAGGATGTCCGCCTCCTGCCGCTACTGCGGCTTTCTCAAGCCCTCTAAGGCCAGGGGTGGTCTTTCTTGTGGCCGCCACCTGGACATTGGGGTTTAGAAGGGTAACTGCATCCACAAGTGCTCTTGTTAGGGTGGCGATACCGCTGAGCCTTCCGAGAAGATTGAGAGCTAGCCGCTCTCCAGCAAGGATGTCCTTTATCCTGCCCTTAACACTGATAATGACCTCTCCGATCGTTGCCCGGTCCCCATTGGCGAATTCGCAAGTAACGATACAATTGAGCTCTTTGAATACATCAATGCATACATCAAGGCCAGCCAGGACACAACTCTCTTTTGCATAGATGGATGCACTGCCCTCCTGGTTCTCCATCAAAGAGTTGGAGGTAATGTCACCACTTCCAATGTCCTCTTCAAGCCAGCCCTGCAAGTCCATGCATTACATCATGGCCCTCCGGCATAAAAGGTTTTCAGCCTGCACATCTGCCTTCCACTGATAACACCTTCATTTAGCGGATCATACCTTTTTCAGCCTGCGCATCCAAATTTGGGCTGATCGCATCCTATTTCACATCACCCATCCAAATTCATGATGGTGTTATTTCCAAATCCACCGCAAATAATAATTAACCCGCCTTCCTTTTTGCAGCGGTGAATCCAATGAGTGAGATGAACTGGCAGTGGAAAGGCTCCATAATTAAAACCCAACTAGGTTCGCATGGCGGGTCAAAAAAAGACCAGCGCCAACTTGCAAGTATTGGAGGAGCAAATTGCCTTCCGTTCATGAGCCCACCGGGCTCCACCTACCCAATGCCGCTCTTTGCCCTTGAGGTATTTGATGACACACCTGAAGATGTTGCTGGGTTTGAGGACACACCGAAGGAGCTATTAGCGGATGTGGCCCGCTGGGCAAAGGCCTGTCAAGACCAGCACGGCGTGGATGCAGTATGTCTTAGACTGACCAGCACCAATCCCGAAGGGCTCAATAGCACCCCGGAATCCGCAGCATCGACAGTCATGAAGGTTCTAGAGGTTATTGACCTGCCATTGATAGTCTATGGTTCAGGTAGCATGGAGAAGGACCTAGAGGTACTGACCGAGGTCGCCAGGGCTGCCAAGGGAGAACGATTGTATCTTGGCCATGTCCAGGAAGAGTCCTATGCCGAGATAGCCGATGCAGCAAAGGAGAACGGGCATGGCATCATAGCGTTTAGCAACCTTGACATAAACCTGGCCAAGCAGATGAATATCCTGCTTACAGAGCATGGGATCCCGCTGGAGGACATCATAATGGATCCCCTTCAGGCCGCTCTCGGCACTGGCCTGGAGTATTCCTACTCGGTGCTGGAGCGTATCCGCATAGGCGCCCTGGAGGGAGACAGGATGCTTCAAACCCCAGTGCTTTGCGACTCATCTGTTGCCTGGAAGGCCAGAGAAGCAACTGATGATGACCCTAAATTTGGAGATGTACGACTGCGTGGAATCTATTGGGAAGCAGCAACCGCATTCTCATCTTTAATGGCAGGCTCTGAGCTTTTTCTGATGCGCCATCCCAAGGCCATGGCAATGTTGAAAAAGACAGCACAAGACCTTTCCAAATGTGGCGACTCAAAAGATTGTAACTCTGAAGGTATTAACTCCAAATGTGGCGGCTCAAAAGATTGTAACTCCGAAGGCGGCAACTCCGAAGGTATTAACTCCAATGGTGGTAACTCCAAAGACGGTAGCTCCAAAGATAGTAACTCTGGAGGTGGTAACTGATGCCTTCAGCTATCGAGATATTCAAACTGCTTCCAAAAACCAACTGCCAGGACTGTAACCAGAAAACCTGTCTTGCCTATGCGATGGGACTTGCCAATGGCAAGTTTAGCGTGGAGGACTGCCCCCATCTAGCACCAGAAGCAAAGGCTTCCCTGGCAACCTCTTCAGAGCCTCCGGTAAGGCTTGTCACTATCGGCACAGGCAAGAGCGCTGTGAAATTGGGTGACGAGAGCGTGATGTTCAGGCACGAGAAGAGGCTGGAGAACCCAACTGCCTACGGCCTCCTTCTGTCAGATAACGACCCAGACCTGGAAACAAAGCTTGAGCAGGCTATCTCCTCAAGGTTTGAGCGGGTTGGTGAGAACATTGGCCTAAATGTAATGGCACTTGAATGCGCAAGTGGACAGGCTGACACCTACTTGCAAGCCCTGGAAAGGGTAATAGGCAACGGTATGGCAATGGTCCTGATGGCTCCACTGGATGTGCTTGATGCAGCATTGGGAATATGCGCCGATAAGAGACCTCTGATCTGGGCTGATGACAAAAATGATACCGACCTTGACGGCTTGGTTGCTTTGGCCCTCAAACACGATGTTCCTGCAGCCCTCCAGTGTCAAGATGACCTTAAAGGCACACAGGGAAAGGCAGCTGTAGCTGGCCTAAAGGACATGGTGCTCGACATCGGCGGATCATCGCTGTTGGATACCTTTGCAACTGCGACAAATGCCAGGGCCATGGCTGTTAAACGCTCGGATCGGATATATGGCCACCCCTTGATGATGGTGGTGGGTCCAGGTATGGGTGTGGATGAGAATCAGGAAAATAATGAGATCGATGACGTGAATGATGGGCAAT
>JAUVCJ010000187.1 GCA_030595765.1 Thermoplasmatota archaeon
ATGTTCCAGAAGCCTTCAGAGCGCAGATGGTATAGAGGCATGTGGATGGCACCAGGCCTGTCGTATTCCAGCTTACTCCACAACTCACACCAGGTTTCGCGCAAGTTAAGATCCCATCTGATGTCTCGCAGATCCAGCAAACTTCTCTTGGCCAGAAAGAAAACCGAAAGTAGGAGGGTAGCCTTGTGAGGGGCTTTACCTGTGGTGTACCTGTTCTTGTTTGAATCCACCCGGAGTTTGCGGAACTTTTCAAGGTAATATGATACGGCAGGCATGCTTGGGTTATTGCAGTGGATGGATAAGAAGATATTCTGCGAAATTGGGGAGGAGGCTTTTGAGCGAAACGTGTTTCGTGAATAAGGGCGAAGATTCGCCCGAGGGGGTGGGTGGGAAGGCACATCGGAGAAAAATATACCCAGAAACGACACCTTTCAGGGTGCTTCCTTATTATACTACAAGTCCATAACAACCTGCAAATATCGAGCGAATTACAAAGCACTTCCGGATTCTTAAATCATCGTGACAACTTTTTCAATCTTTATTTAGTAACATAGAATACCAATCTAAGGAGGTGATAACAGTGGAAGGTACAGTCAAATGGTACAACGAAGCAAAGTCTTTCGGTTTCATTCAAGTTGAAGATGATAAGGACGTATACGTTCATCAGACCGGCATAGAGCCCGGAACAACAATAACCGAGGGAGACAAAGTCGAGTTTACCGTAGAACAGGGCGACAAGGGCGCATTTGCATCCGGCGTCAAGAAGTTGTGAGCAATTCTCACAGCTTTTCAAGCCAGCCACTTGGAGTTTCTTCAAGGAGCTGGCATTTTTCACTTTTTTCAAACTATTTTCCAAACTAGCCTCTGCTCCAACTCTCCCATCTCACTATCAATGGCAACACTGCGCTCTTCCATCCCCACTCTTAGGCATTCGCACACTTCCAACACAAACAATACTGCTTTTCTAACGTGGTCTTCCCTTCCATCAACTTCTGCTTTTTGGAACGTAAAAGAAATGCAGGAACTTGTGGGTGGGAAGGCTCGCAAACATATGGGAGTCACTGTCTCCCGAATTGAAAAAAGCTCCAAATGCGGCATCCCAGACATAGTGCGGACAGTGTCCGCACAATTCCGTCTCTATAGAAAAGACGTTATCGAGAAAACGTTAGTGGCAATGAATATTTAGTGACCGTCATTATATAAACTCAGCACAGCGGCCCTTCAAAACCTAGCATCCAATTCCATACTGGTACAAAGCGCACCTTGAAGCCATCCAAATCTTCCTCTCCCTCCTCATCCATCGTTATCACCCACAGCTTACTACACTCAAACTCTCTTGCAGCAGTGATAAGGGACTTTAACTCCCTCTTTCTTGTATCCAGATCCCTTGCATCGTAACACACCTGGACAAGGCCAAGAACCTCATCCTTTTCAAGCAGTACGAAATCAACCTCCAATCCGTTTGTTCCCTTCCAGTAATGCAGTGTCATTACTGGGTTTGCTTCCAGCAATCTCAATAAATGGATTGCAACAGTGCTTTCAAGCAACCTGCCAAGGCCAATGGCTTTTGGGCTCACTGTAAGATGAACATAGGAATTGTCAATGGGATACACCTTTGGCAGGCTCTGTTCCCTTTCCCTCAATGAAGTGCTATAACGCTTAATCAAGAACAATGAAAAAGCATCCTCAAAATGCTGAACATACTCATAGATCGTGTTCTTGCTAACACTATAACCCTCGCTTTTTAGGAACTTGTAATACTTATGAGCCGAGAACTCCTTCGAATATGATGTCATAAGAGCATTGAAGACCAATCGCAACAGCTTGATATTGGATATCGAATGCCGTTCCACGATGTCCCTCATCAGCATAACTTCCAGATATTCTCTTACCAACCTGATCTTGTTTGCCTTATTGTCCTCCATGACAACCTCTGGAAAGCCGCCAATATCAACGTATCGCACCAATTCATTGCGCAAGATCGCCTTTTTTGCTGATGAGTTGAACTCATCAAAGGCCAAGCCCTTCACTCTGAGCACCTCCGAAAAAGAGAATGGCAGCAAACTATACGTGATTGCCCGGCCTCTCATGGATGTTGCAATCTCCTTTGATAAGAGCTTCGAGGATGAACCTGAAAAATACACCTGAACATTCTCTGTATCCACAATCCTTCTGACGAACGCCTCCCACCCATCAATGTTCTGCAACTCATCAAGGAACAGGTGAAGCGTTTCCTCCTTGCTTCCTGGATTTATTGCATAATAGGCCTTAAGCAAACCATCCAACACCCTCAGGTCGAGCGGTCTTAGTCTGTCATCCTCCAGGTTGATGTAGAGCTTCAGGCTCTTGGGAACATTTTCCAGCCTCTTCATGATATTAAAGAGAAAATATGTTTTACCTGCTCTTCTGGGACCAATTACGCAAATTGGCTTTAACTTATGGAACTGAGCAATACTAAGATCTCTCTCAACCAGCTCTGGCAGATCCGATTCAAGCGAGTCTCTGATTATCGTGTGAAAGATATCTTCACTCATGGTATTATACAGGAGGAAACTATTATTAAAAGTTTCCCTCTGCAAAAGACCACTTCCTGGATTCTAGGAAAACATTACACTATTTGGCAAGGAAAAAGGGGAGGAGGCTTTTGAGCGAAACTTGTTTCGCGAGCAAGGGCGCATTTATGCGCCCGCAGGGGGTGGGTGGGACGGCAAAGATGGATGGATGGACAGAGATATGGATGGAGGAGGGATAGATGAAAGATGGATGGGTGGCAAAATGGAGAGCGAGTGTATGTGATTGAAACCCATTCAGATAGCCAGCAAAAATAGCTCAGCCGGGATTGAAACATACTTGCCTCTGTGCGTATCCATTGTATTCTTTGTTAGAAGAACACCTCCGCCAAAGGCAGCCATATTATGATAATCACTTTTTTCTATCCTACTCTGATACTTTACCTCGAACGGGTAATTTGTTGAGGAAAACCTGTGCACAAAATCCACCTCAATACCACCTTTTTTCTTTTTCCAGAAAAACAACCTATCGTGCGTAGAGAATACGTCACTAGGTGCAAGTTCATAGGCAAGCCTTGTTAGGTGGTTGAACACGACCATTTCGACAAGCTTGCTCTTGTTTGCAGCATCCAAAAGATAATTACTGGCTTCGGAATAATAATCAGATGTTGCTCTGGTCCAGCCCCTGACTGCGTGAAATATGAAAGGATTTTGAACATACACCTTTCTTTGTTTTCTAAAATTTGCTCTTTGCTTCGACAGGTCCAGATTATATGCAGTTCCCAGCACAAACGAATTCTCTAGCGCCTCCAAATAGCTTGAAACTGTATTGTGCGAGCCAAGTTCATTATCTTTGGCAATGCTTGATAGAGTTATTGTACTGGCCATCTTATCAACAACAGACCTTAAGACCTGCTTTGCAATCTTTTCCTGAAAACGCCATCTAGCAAGATCTCCAATAAGAGATCGAATGTAAAGCTCATAGGTGGAGTTCTCTATCCGACCCGTATCGTTCATTTCGTTCATGGCAAGAATTACACCACCTGTCATCAGGTAGCTGTCGAAGAGTTCCTTCAGTTCCTTTTCGAAAAGCCTCAAATTCTTAAACTCCTCAGAAATCTCGCCTTTAAAAAGGCTGGATATCAACTCCCATCTTGTCTCTTTATCCAGCTTGAAAAACATGGCAAGTTCTTTGGCAGTGCTTGTATCCAAGGTCTGCACATATTCTGAGAATTTCATTGGAAGCATTACCTTGTTCAATGTCCCTTTTCCCTCACCCCTTCTCCCAGGAAGCCTTTCCACACTATAATGAATATCCAGAGTATGCGAACCTGTTAGAATAATGAATGTTGTCTTTAGCATTCCAGTGTCCACAAGATACTTGATGGCTTTTTCCCAGCCAGGTATCGTTGAGATCTCATCTAGAAAAACATATCTCTTCACAATATCGGACCCGACAAGCTCGGAATATGTGGAAAAAAGATCAACCAAGTCATCAGGGTCAGAAAGCATATCACATGTGAAATAGAATACCGCTTCAGGGTCCACACCCTTTTTCAACAGGTCCTTGCACATTGTTTTAAGCAAGGTAGTCTTCCCAATCTGCCTCGGGCCTCTGAGGGAATAAATGATAGGGAAAACAGGGTCAAAGGCGAGTTTGATCTGAGGCTTCCATTTTACCGAGGAGTTGTTGAAAGCTTGGATATGAATATCGGATTCAATGCTGGATGGAGCCTTCCACCATGGGTTTTGCTTAATTAACTCAGCAGGATCCATAATACTCAAATGACAGCGAGTATATAAATATCTTGTCATTGTGATGACCGCGAGTATATATACTCTTCGTCAGTGTAATGACCGTTAGTATATAAACTCAACAGAGTTACATTGACAAATGGTAGCCCAGGAGAACTAGAAAAGCTGATCTTGAAAAAGAATGAAGATGCTCTACGTTGGGATATTCAAACCTGCCCCAATGCCAAGCCTGGAGATATTAGCCCTGCGAAGCTGAAGGTATTTCTGAAAGCTTCGGGGCTAAAATATGATTCAATAGAAAACTCAACCAATCGTTTCTACCGAGTAACAGATTCAGAGTAATATTGGCGAACGCTACGTGGAGATGCGTAGATCGATCACGAAACGCGTGGATAAGATCGTTGGTGTAGCCCATCTACTGGAGTTGTTGAAGCATTGTGGTGACGACGTGATTGAGGTATGCCCAATGGCATTAGCGGTTGTGTCTGACTTGATCGACAGTGATGTGACTTCGATACAAGAGCATTTGGACGAGTTCATCTACAT
>JAUVCJ010000297.1 GCA_030595765.1 Thermoplasmatota archaeon
ATGAGCCGCATGTTATCGTGCTGGTGCAGGCCAATGCTGGGCTCGTCAAGTATGTAGAGCACTCCCATGAGCCTGGTGCCTATCTGGGTAGCCAGCCTTATCCTCTGGCTTTCTCCGCCTGATAGTGTGGCAGAGCCTCTATCCAGTGTCAGATAGTTCAGGCCAACATTTGAGAGGAAGTTCAATCTCTGCCTGATCTCCTTTAGGACCTCCTTTGCTATCATCATATCCCTTCTGGATAGCTTGGGTTTTTTGAAGAACTCAAGGCCTTGCTCCACAGACATACCGGTAATTTCGGTTATTCCCTTGGCTTGAAATGTCACAGCTCTGCTTTCGGCCCTTAGCCGCTCTCCGCCACAGTCCGGGCAGGGGCTTTGAGACATGAACCTGTCTATCTCCCTGCGTGACCATTCCGATTGGGTTTCCATGTATCTTCGACGAAGGCCTGGTATCACTCCCTCATAGGGTCTTGTGAACTCATGGCTCATCCTGCTTCCTTTGAGCTTGACGTTTATCTCGGTATTTCCACTGCCGTAGAGGACCACCTTCATCTGCTCCTCTGTCAGGTCCTTGATCGGGGTGTACATGTCGAATCCGTAGACCTGCCCTACAGCTCTTAGATGCTGTTCCATGTAGTTGCTTGGAGTTCCCATCCAGGGAGCCAGCGCGCCTTCTGCCAACGAGAGCGAGGTGTCGGGTATCACCAATTGTGGGTCCAGCTCTTTTAGGACACCCAGTCCCTGGCAGGTCGGGCAAGCACCGTGTGGGCTGTTAAACGAGAACATCCTTGGAGTTAGCTCCTCAAAGGAGATGGAGCAATCAGGGCAGGCCAGCTCTTCAGAGTACAGCATCTCCCTTTTCTCCTCGCCTGGCTCTTTGATCAGGATGCGGACTATCCCTCCAGAGAGACCAAGCGCGGTCTCCATGGCATCGTTGAGCCTGGAGCGCACCTTCTCCTTCATCTTTAGCCTGTCAACCACTGCCTCGATGGTATGGTTCTTGTACTTCTCCAGCTTCCATTCGTCATCAGCTTCTCCGAACTTTCCATCCACCCTTACTCTAACATAGCCTTCTTTCTTCAGGTGGTCGAAGATCCCGAAATGCTCTCCTTTGCGGTCATTGATGACAGGAGAAAGCACCTGTAGCTTTGTCTCGCTGGTAAGCTCCATAAGCTTGTTCACCATTTGCTCTGCACTTTGCCTTGCTACAATTATGCCGCACTGGGGGCAGTGGGGTATACCAACTCTGGCATACAGGAGCCGAAGATAGTCATAGATCTCGGTGACGGTCCCGACAGTAGAGCGAGGGTTCTTGCTGGTGGTCTTCTGGTCGATGGAAATGGCAGGAGAGAGGCCTTCGATGTATTCCACGTTCGGCTTCTTCATCTGACCTAAAAATTGCCTGGCATAGGCTGAAAGCGATTCGACGTACCTGCGCTGGCCTTCAGCGAACAACGTATCGAACGCAAGAGTGCTCTTGCCAGACCCAGACAATCCTGTAATCACAATAAAGGAGTTCCTGGGGAGTTTTACATCCAGGTTCTTCAGGTTGTGCTCGTTGGCACCCTTGATGATAATGCTATCAGTTGGCATGGCCTCGACTGGCCTATTTTGAACCAGTTATATCTAATTAACGGGGAGGTCAATGAAAGCTTTACTCTGGGTGTTTATTCACATTTACCTCGGATATCAGAGCAACACAATCATCACTATTGCTTA
>JAUVCJ010000127.1 GCA_030595765.1 Thermoplasmatota archaeon
TATACCATTCACTAAAGTCGTCGGCCTTTGCTGGCCTATGAATTGCGGCTGTGCCCTTTGGCTCGTTATTAGTACTCATGCGCTCACGACACCCAAAATCGGGGTTGGCTTAAAATACATTGTGGTTTGAGCCACTAGCCAATGATATTTATTTGACATTATGAGTTCCTGAGATCATAACGCTGGTGGCCAGAACGAGCTAGATAATAACAGTAACGATAGAATTGGGAGATTAAATATAGGAAAAAACAAGGGAAAGATGGGGGGCGAGCATTTGCATGCCCGCCACGCCCTTATTTTAAGAAGCTCCATTAAGCTTGCTCAATTTATTCTGTCTTACTCCATTGGAGGTGCCGGTGGTGCCGGAGGTTCCTCAAAGGGCTCCGGTGCCATTTCCACATCTGGCTGGTCAATAGGCACTTCTGGCTCAGGCGTTGGTGCCTCGGTTTCTGGAGTGTTTTTTGCTGGCTTTGAGCCGCCCTTCTTTGCAACTGCCACGATCACAACAAGAAGTACCACAACACCGCCAATGACCATCATCAGTGTCATCATGTCCATGCCTAGTATCGAAAACTCGTCAGCGACTTCCTCGATTGCCTTGATTGTGAAGTCCGCCGTGCCTGCTGTAACGTTGGTGGCATCCAGAGTTACTGAAAGATCGACCAGGCCGTTCCCATCAGTATCAACTTCCTGGGTCTCTCCAACATCCACAGTGACAGTTTGTGGGGTAGACCATACCTCAACCGTTGCAGTTGTGGCTGTAACTCCCTTGACGACAATATAGTGGGTTTCTTCACCATGCGAAAAGGATACTGCCTCGTTTAGCTTGACCTGGGTGGTTGTGCCCTCATTTCTCAGGGTTACTGGAGTGGTTGGCGCGTCAGGTGCCTGAGGCTCTAGCGGCTCTGTGCCTTCTCCGTCTCCACCGTCACCAGGAGTAGGGTCAGGGTCCCCTTCACCGTCACCAGGAGTAGTAACTGGGTCTTCTTCTCCGCCAGGAGCAGCGCTAGCATCAGCGCCCTGGAAAAGATAAAGCGTCTTACCAGCGTTTGCAACAACCGTAAGACCATCTCCGCTCATGGATAGGAAATTATTGTAGTCGGTGTCATTGGTCCATACTGGCTCGTTCCCACCAGTGTTTGTGTAATAAAAAATGGGGTCGTTGTCAATGCCTTTGACAAAGCTGGCACCATCGTTTGAAATTTTCAGGTTCCATTCCGACTGCGCTGGGAAATTTGAGGTTGTTAGCTGGCGGTCGAAGGTCTTTGCCTGAATATCATAAACAGCTAGGCTGCTTGAGGAGCCAAAGGTTATGAACTTGCTGTACTGGTTGAATTGGCCAGGTACCCCGTTAAGAGTCTTTGATGGAGCCGGGTTGGTTGTGGGGGTTGTAAAATCCGCAACGGTGTATACGTTCAGCTTCGGTTCCACAACGCCTGCTCCGGGGTCTTCAAGCATCACAAAGGTACTGCCATCAGGAGCTATATGGAACCTGTTGCCCTCGTAATTGAGTGGCATGTTTAGGCCAGCAAGATGATCAACTTCCATCTCCACTATCGGCACATCGTTGTCTGCCTCAAATAGGTAGAAGGTGGCCTCGTAAACTCCGCCTGGCTTATTGTATATGTAAGCACCGTAATGGCTGCCACTGGGTGTGATTTCTACTTGGAGAATGGTGTCATGATCATTTCCGGTTTTCAATGGATTGATGTTCAATAGCTCGGTCTCCATGTCGGTATCCACCAATATAATGCCTGAACCATAGCCGGCAAAGACCTTGCCATCATCAGCCACCGACACATGTGCGACAGGGTCGTTTGAATCGATGGACATTGTACTGGTATCGCGGCCGGATACGGTCATGCGTGCACCGTTAGCATCGAATATCTGCATGTAGCCTTCTTCGGAAGCAACCACGACTGAAGCATCCAAATTATAGCCAACAATGATATCCTCGTGGTCTCCGGCACTGTATTGCCAAACCATGCTCAGGTCATCGCTGTTCCTAACCTCGAGATACTGCTTGCTATAGGAGCTGGTGTCGTTGACTATCACAAGTTTGTTCCCATCGTTTGTTACCCATCCATAAAATGCCGCTCCAGAGAAGTCTACCTCGCTTGAGAGTGTCTTCACTGCCGTTTTTCCTGGGGGGTCTACTGCCATCACGTTTACGCTGCCGATCACCATGGCAAGCGCCATTACAAAGCATATAAGCAATGCTAATCTGTTTTTCATATTTATACATCCCATGGGCGTTTACCCACCTTGTACCACTTGATAATAATATTTAAAGAATGGGGTGATATTGTTTATTTTATTCATTCTGGACAACTAGAATTGAGCAAGACATGAGCAATATATTTGCGGAATATATAAAAACAATGGACCCAGCGGGATTTTCAGGCCTGCGATGAAACAAAATTCTGTTTCCCGTTCAGGCATTTGAACCCGCGGCCTCCTGCTTGCAAAGCAGGCGATCTTCCGAGCTGATCTATGGGCCCACGTTGAAGGTTCAATAGTGGTCGTTAATAAATAGGTTTCCATTCAATCAAGCACATGCCCACCATCTGGAGGAAACCTATCAATCACTCAATCTGAACATGATATTCACAACAATCATTACCCAATCTACAGCAGGCTATTTCCTCAACCGTGCCCTTGGTCTTTGTCATCAGTAGCGCCCCCTCTCCAACCCCTTTCCAGGCCATACAGGTCTCTTCTATCCGATTAACATCGAAAAGCTTGAAGATCAGCTTATCATCAAGCGAGTTGTCAACTTCCACCCTGCCAAAGGAGTAGACCTCACTGTAGTTAGCTGGGAATCTCTCAAGAACCGTTCGGACGGAGGCAAAACGAACCAACCAGGCTAGCATTCCTAGGTTGCGTACAACAAAACTTCCACCTTCTCTGACATAATCCAATCCCTTTTCCGAGGATATCCATTTCAATATCCCCTCATGGATCTCGCTGGAAAAGTAATTGCTATCCTTGAATGGTTCATCGAAGTTCAATGCCTTACAGCACTCCTGATGACCTCCTTTGCCCCACTTATTGGTAATGAACTTCCATTCCCTTTCGGTTAAGAGTACCACCCATCCGGTAGTCTATGGCGTTTTGCATATGGATCAAAGCTATGTTTCTCATATATCCAGGCAAGTTTTCGCAACCCTTTTTCATAAGGGTCGCCATATCCAAAATATCCTGTTAGCGCTAGCTCAAGAATCGTCGCATTCTCCACAAACGTCGTTGCCCAACGAAGCGGCGTATAACGAACTGCATGTTCTATAGGTGCGCTGGCCCTTAGCACGTTGAATAGCCGACGGCTGACCAATAGGGTCAAAATACCGACCCATATCAACGCCTCCACAACGTCTGGATTCGCACTCTTGATAACATCGAGAGAGTACTTGCTCTTCAGTTCCTTGAAGATCATTTCGATATCCCAGCGTACTCTGTACAGTTGCGCCACATCTTCCGCACTAAGGGATTCGACAGGGATGTTGGTCAGGTAGACATGGTATCTTTTTGCTTCTGTGTTGTAGATTGCCACCAATCGTGAAGACATGGAATCCTTTCTCCGTTTTTCCTTGTACGCTCTACGTTTGAATTCAATCTCGACTTCGGCATCCAGAACATCTCGCATAATCATACCTTTGACATCTTTCCAATGTTTCCCTTCAAGTTCAATAGCGTTTCCCCTGTATGTTCGGAGCGTGGACAGGAATCGCGGGTTGGCATTCCCTTTGAGTCGGGTTAAGTAGTATCCCCCGTTCTCTTGGATTCGTGCAAACATCTGGTATTTGAAGAAACCCAAGTCTATGAGTAATAACTTGTTCTTTACCCAGGGTCCGATTTTCAAGGTCTTTGTTTCATGAGTGCGTTCCCCGTGGATAGTGACTTTCTGAGGGCTACTCGCAACTGCACTGACCAGCATGGAAACTTTCAACCCAGCTGCTTTCTTTCGTGATCTGACCGCAGGAAACTGTTTCATGAGGGCGGCAGACAAGCGCACAATTGTACTGTCCTGGATGAGTATATCGTCCACCCAGGACATCTTGGAAGATAATTTCCTATTGGCCTCTCCAGCCATCTGTTGCAAAGCCAGTTCCACGCAACCCCGTAGAAACTTGACTGTTTTCGGATTGAACCTGTCATGCCAAGCACTTTGGCTGAATTCGACTCCAGACATATCGCCATACCCACGTCGTAGGCTTTCAAGGCTTCGTTGTAGATGGACTCCAAAACCGAGAACAAGGGTCCAGAAAAAGTAATAAGGTTCAACCTTTCGGCGTCTCTGATCGAATCCAGTATCTTTAGCAATCTTATCAATTGTTTTTTCAGGGAACAGGGATTCGAGTGAATGTGGGATATCTTCTGGATTGAGGTATTTAGGTTTTGGGTCAGGACGAGCATATTTGTTTCTACTGCGTTTTCTGGTCATTCTTCCAGCCTCACAATACGCACACGTTTTCCTATCCAGCTGCGGGGAACCAAGACTCGCGCTGTTGTCCCTGACGCTTTTGCTGTCTTTTCAATCATCTCGTAACCTTCCATTTGCAGTACCACGGGCTTTGTCACCACTTGTTTCTGGGTCATAGTGCACTAATAGTGCACTTCATCATATAAGCCTATTCCTAGCTAGCAGTACGACTAATGGCTGTGAGAAAATCAACATCGGTTTGGAAAAAGGGGTTTAGCAAATCAAAAAGCCAGTCCGCTTAACCGAAAGGGAATGGATTACTATCATACTAAAACAAAAAAATGATGATGGCATCCGAATAATCTACTATCCAAAAAAACGGATTATTGAAGTGATTTCATTTCTTAACATATTGCGTGATAGGGGAGTAAAAATTACACAACGGAATATCACTCGTGATGATTTGGATAGCTCCCATATTTAGCGGCCTTCCTGTTAAAATTCGAAAGTATGTCGCCTCCACACGACATAAACTGCAATAATATGGCATGCGCGCATGACATACTTTTTATATTTGGAGGTGTATTGTCGTATTATGGAGTTGGAAAAATACTGCTTTCACTGGAGAAAGGGGTACAGGTACGATTTCCCTATCCAGCGTGAAGCTTTTGGTGCTCTGTTTAGATCGCTCAAGGGCAGAAGGATAACCGTGCTTACAGGCACAAGAAGAACTGGCAAGACCACACTAATGAAGCAACTCATTGACTCCCTGGTGGACAAAGGCGTTCCCAGCCAGAACATCATATACTTCTCATTTGATGAGGAACAGCCCTCCATTGGGGATATTGTTGATGAGTATCAACTCAAACGAGGGCTGGACATTGTATCATCCAGCGAAAAGTTCTTTTTCTTTCTGGATGAGGTCCAGAAACTTGAGGACTGGCAGAACAAGGTAAAGTATTTCTATGACCATTACAAGAACCTCAAATTCATAATCACTGGTTCAGCTTCGCTCTTCATCAGGAAAGGGGTGCGGGAAAGTCTGGCTGGAAGGGTTAGGGAGTTTTACCTCGGCCCCTTGAATTTCAGAGAGTATCTAAATTTCACTGACAACAACGAACTTATCTCGAAGCCTCAATTGTTTTCTGATACTCTGAAAAAGGAGTTTGAAAGGTATATTCCCCGCCAGTTCATTGAAATGGTCCAGGAGAGTGAGGGTGAGGTACAGAACTATGCTTTGAGCATCCTGGAAAAGGTAGTGTACATCGACATACCCAAACTGGTCGAGCTGGATGACCCAAACATACTGATGTCTCTGGTCAAGTTGATCTCATCCAATCCTGGCATGCTTGTTGACTACTCCAGACTGGCAGATGCTCTAAGCTCGGGTTCGCCTGTGAGCAGGGTCAGGATATCCAACTACATCCGGTATCTTGAAGACGCATACATTATCCGACTGGGGTATAACTACTCACGAAGCGGTGTGAAATCAGCCAGAAAGATGAAAAAGGCCTACACCTCCAACCCTTCTCTTTCCCTTATCTCGACTATCCCCCCGCCTCTTGCCAAGCTCATCGAGCAAAGCTTCTTTTTGAACATGAGCTCTGAATTCTTTTGGAGAAACCCTCAAAAACAGGAAGTGGACCTCATCTTGGACCACGAAAGCAAACCGCTTCCGGTGGAGATAAAATACAAGAACCAGATAAGTAAAAGCGACCTCAAAGGAATAAAAAGCTTCATGACCCAGCACAAAGCAGATAGGGGTATCGTCATCACCAAGGACACAGAGAGGATTCAGCAGACCCCCCAGGGAACAATTCAGATGATCCCTGCATGGAAGGCTGCATTGCTGGGGTTAGACTGTAGTTAGCATAGCTTGGGTCCACTTGTATTAAAGCAATCCTAAATTTTGGTTGAGCATCATTGTGGCCAATTGCTCGAAAGTCTTCTCCTCCCCTGCAAACCCTTATGTGGGATATTATCCATGACTCTCTTGGTGAGCATTACTTGTTGGTGAAGCTACTGGCACATACTCCAGACCCTGACCGTATCTGCGCAGCTGCAGCGCACTCTTGCTATTCAAAAAAGGGAGCTGTAGAGCTAAGTTTGGCAATGGAGGAGGACAGGGCCAGGAGCATCCTGAAGCGGGTTATGCAAAGCGGGCATCACTCAGTGATCGAGCATGCGGTGTTCACGTTCTCTGTAGAAGGAGTGTCCAGGGCACTCACTCATCAGCTAGTCAGGCACAGAATAGCCTCGTTCTCGCAACAGAGCCAGAGGTATGTTGGCATGGGCAAGGCCGGCTACGTTGTGCCGCCGAAGGTGTCGAAGTTGCCAGGCGGCTCCAAGCGGTATGTCGAGTTGATGGAAAAGATATGGGAGGAGTATGGCAGGCTGGTGGATGAGGGTGTGCCTGCTGAGGATGCCAGGTACCTCCTGCCAAACGC
>JAUVCJ010000007.1 GCA_030595765.1 Thermoplasmatota archaeon
GAGCAGGTGAGCTACCCTGTGCACAAGGTGGAGAAGGCCAATATCATGTTCAGGCGCATTTTAGGCAGGTCTGCCATATCCAGCTGGGAGTATCATACCCTGATGGGCATAGTGTCCCGCACCCTGACACGCGTAGGTGAGACGAGTCCAAACGACTCCCTGAACGAGTATACAAATGACCATCCTGACGATGATACTGAGACCGAAAAATCCGATGACTAGTATACGATAAGACTTGGCTCTGTGCTGCTCAAGATAAGAGCAATGAAAATGGCTCAAGCTGCACGCGAAAGACTCAGATAGATAGGTAGATAGATAGATAGATAGATAGAGAGAGAGATAGAGCCGTTCAGATTCACATTGTCCATCGCAGGTCATCGATCGAGCAGGCAAGAGCAGTAGTAACATCCATGTGGTCGCGGAACTGGATCGTGAACTCTGCTGCATCGGACTCGTTGACCGCATTGAAAAGAATGACACCATCGTACTTGCCAAACGTCCCGATGAATTGGACAACCTCGATGCCTTCTGGCACCTTGTGGTGCTTGAGCGACTTGATAGCTTCCTTGTACTGGCCTGGTATGGATTTTAAGAACGCTACGAATAGCATATTATCAACTCCGTCGGGATGTGACCCAACTGGGATGAATATATTCAACTGGGGGATTATAAAGGTTGGGAGCCTCAAGGCTTGATTGGTGATAGCTTGATTCTTGATAACCTGATTGGTGATAGCCTGATTCTTGTTAACCTAATTCTTGATAACCTGATCGGCGATAGCCAGATCCTGAAAGCTTGACTCCGGTAATTATTATTCTTTAGAAAGAGTAACATGAGTATACATGATGCTTATACATGCAAAATGTTATCTTTTGGTTCTGCCATTAGGGTATTGAATGGTAAACTGCCTCAAGTGCGGGTCGAAGCGGACCAGGAAGCTTTCAGGAGATTTTCTTGAATGCCTAAGCTGCGCCCATATATTCAGCCCCAGAGATGGGAAAGGAAGATTACCAAATGCCCAAACGGAACGGCCATCAGCGCAGCAGCCTAGACCTACACAGCAACCTGCTCAGCATACCAGGAGCCACATCTCCACAGCTCAAAGAACCTCAGGGTCACGGGCAAGAACCAGTACACAGCGCAGTGGTAGCCACAGATCTCAGAGCCAGTACATCAGGGGCGATGGTGCCATTGTCCATGAGACCCGCATATCAAACTCCAACCTGCATGGGAACAGAAGAAGCAGAGGAAGCAGAGGCGGAAGATCCGATGGGATCGTCATCAAGTGCGGTAAATGCGGGAACCAACTCAGGAGCTCATCCAATATCAGACCCATCACCATCAACTGCAAATGCGGTGCCATGATCGTGCTTAAATGAGGGTGTAAAAAAAGAGCCGTAGGAGCCGTGTTTTTTTGTCTGGCTAATAGACCAGCATTAGATAAGCTATATATAGAATGAGTTCTATCAGCGCCTACTCGCGAGCCGAGCCACCAGACGCAATGGGTAATTAATTCCCAAAATCCGGCCTGATTGAAGCTTTTCAGGACCGGTGAAACGCCACGGTGGAACGAGAAGGCTCTGGGGAGGATTTCAATTCCCTACACTTCTCACAGGCCAGATCGGCCGACCCGCTCGCAGGCAAGCTTCATACGCAACCCCCTTGGAGCCTGAAAACATGCTCTGGGGCAATGGAGTGTATAGAATGGCACGAGACAAGCATCATCCCAAAAGGGGCTCGATGGGGTACTCACCCCGCGTAAGGGCACCGTCGCATATACCATCGTTTAAGACGTGGCCAGAGATAGAGGGTACTCCCAAGATACAGGGCTTCGCTGGTTATAAGGTCGGTATGACCCACGCTATAATCAAGGATTTTCGTGAGAAAAGCACCACAGCAGAGCAGGAGATCCAGGTTCCAGTCACAGTTGTCGAGGTTCCTCCAATGAAGATTGCCGCAGTAAGGTTCTATGAGCGAACTGCCTACGGACTCTCTACTATTGGCGAGGTATGGGCAGCAAAAGTGGACAAGGAACTTAGAGATAGGCTACCACTACCCAAGAAATTCGACACAACAGCCGCCTGGAAGAAGGTCGAGATTGACCGCATCGAAGAGGTAAGAGTACTTGCCTACACCCAGCCCAAACTTGTCAAGGGGATTCCCAAGAAGGTTCCCGACATGATGGAATACAGGATTGGTGGTGGGACCGTCCAGGAAAGGCTAGACTACGCCAAGACCGTGTTGGGCAAAGAGATGAACATGAAGGATATCCATGCTGAAGGTAGCATGGTTGATATTGCGGCAATTACAACTGGCAAGGGCTTCCAGGGGCATGTCAAGCGCTGGGGCGTCAAGTTGCTGAGCCACAAGAACAGCAAGCACAGAAGGATGATAGGCACCCAGGGTCCATGGCACCCTACCTACGTTCTGAATACTGTGCCTCAAGCTGGTCAGATGGGTTATCACCAGCGAACAGAATACAACAAGCGCATACTAAAAATCGGGGAGAATGGCGAGGAAATAACACCAAACGGCGGATTCATCAACTATGGCGTTGTCAAGAATACCTATGTCGTGATCCATGGCTCCATACCTGGACCATCCAAAAGGCTCATACGCTTCAGGGACCCGATCAGATCCCGGCACCCCGAAGTTGCACCTGAGATAACTTACATTTCCACAGAATCCAAACAGGGGGCCTGAAAGTCATGGCCAAAGATACCAAGAAACAGACCGAGGCAAAAGCCCCTGCAAAGACCCAGAAGAAAGAGAAGGTCTCTACTCCCAAGCCTTCAAAAAGCTCAACTTCAAAGACTTCCAAAGCATCAACTTCTAAGACCTCAAAGGCAAACTCCCCCAAAACAACCGCTAAAACAACTGCTTCTTCTAAGACTAAGAAGATATCTAAGAGCGTTCAGGCCAAGGATGCCAAGGCAAAGACCCATGTCAAGTACACAAAGGTCAATGTTTACAACATCAAGGGAGAGTCCAGCAAACAGATCAAGCTTCCAGATGCATTTACAGCCGAGTTCAGGCCTGACATAATCAAAAGAGCGGTCAAGGCATCCAGAGCCAACCGAAGACAACCATATGGCCCTAATCCACGCTCCGGCATGAGCCATGCCTCATCTACTTGGGGCAAGGGTCGCGGATCTGCCAGGGTTCAGAGAATGACCCAAGTAGGAAGCGGTTTTGCTGTGGAATCCCCTAACAACGTTGGAGGAAGAAGAGCTCACCCGCCCAAAGTAGAAAAGATTTGGGCGCAAAAGGTCAATAGAAAGGAGCTTCTGAAGGCAAGGATGTCAGCCCTGGCAGCAACCGCCGACCCAAACGTCGTCATTGCCAGAGGTCATAAGTTCGAGGAGAAGACCACCATACCCGTTATCGTGGATTCCGAGATCGAGAAGCTCAAGACCACATTGGCAGCCATGAAGACCCTGGAGAACCTAGGTGTATCCCAGGACATAATCAGGGCAAAGGATGGCAGGCACATCAGGGCAGGCCGTGGCAAGATGCGTGGCCGAAGATATCGAAAACCCAGGTCGATACTATTGGTAGTATCCAAGAGCGAGAACGCCATGAAAAGCTTCTCCAACCTTCCTGGAATGGAGATCACAACCCCTGCAAGGATCAACGTCGAGATGTTGGCACCCGGAGGCGTTGCAGGACGCCTGACCGTGATTAGTACAAATGCCCTCAAAGAAATGGAGAAGTGGTAATCATGTCTTTTGGAATTATATTATACCCGCATGTGACTGAGAAAACCATGTTCCAGATGGAGCGCGAAAACAAGCTGGAGGTTGTCGTACGCCAAGATGCGGACAAGGCAACCATCAAGCGCGCCTTCGAGAAAAGGTTCGAGGTCAAGGTATTGAAGGTAAACACCAGCATCAAAAAGGACGGGAAGCATGCAATAATCAAGCTCCGCCCTGAGCACTCTGCCGAAGAAGTAGGCATGAGGATGGGAATATTCTAGGGAGGTAAATGGAATGGGAAAACGAATAGGACCTCAAAGGCGCGGACACGGTTCACCGGTCTATCGCTCTCCAAGCCACAAGCACTTGGGAGCCATCAACCATCCAAAGATCACAGAAGACTATGGAGTTGTGGTGAACATTCGCCATAGCCCTGGGCACACAGCCCCAGTTGCGATCATCCATTACGAGGAGTCTGGAAAGAAGGAATATATGCTGGCGCCAACAGGTCTTCGGGTGAACCAGAAGATCTATGTAGGGGAAAAGTCGAAGCTTTCGTTTGGCAACACCTTGCCCTTGGGATTGATACCTGAAGGTACTCCTATCTATAACATCGAGATAATGCCCAGAGACGGAGGCAAACTGGTTCGCTCAGGTGGTGCAAGTGCCCTGGTCGTATCACACGGCAAAACATCCGTAGTTAGACTTCCCTCTGGAGAATTCAAGACCTTCGACCCAAGATGCAGGGCTACGATCGGCATCCTTGCAGGCGGGGGCAGGAAGGAGAAGCCATATGCCAAGGCTGGTAAAAAATATCATGCTCTCAAGTCAAAAGCAAAGAAACACGTTCATGTCTCGGGCATTGCTATGAATGCGGCAAACCATCCCCATGGTGGAGGTGGCCATCCGCACGTCGGCGTGCCCAGCACGGTATCAAGACATGCTCCACCTGGCAGAAAGGTGGGTAGGCTCTCTTCGACCAAAGGTGGAAGCAAGGGCAAGAAAAGAAAGAGGTGATCCATATGGTCAAGAGAAAAGGAAAACCTATCGGAAGTGCAAAAGCATCCAGGAGGAAGACCCGTAAGAAGAAGGGCATGATTGCAGCCCGTAAAAAGAAGGAATTCACCTACCGTGGCTTTACAGTGGGCGAACTTCAAGAAAAACCCCTGGAAGAAGTCATTGCGCTTCTACCTGCAAGGCCTAGAAGGAACTTCAAGCGTGGGTTGAGCGAGGACGTAAAGATATTCCTTAAGATGCTGGAGTCCGAAAAGAAGGACGTGGTACGAACCCACAGAAGGGACATTGTCGTCCTGCCAAGCTTTGTTGGGAGAAAAATTGCTGTTTACAATGGCAAGGCATTCGTTGAGATCACAGTGCAACCAGAGATGATCGGACACTATCTTGGTGAATTCTCGATGACCAGAAAAAGGGTTGCTCATAGTGGCCCTGGTGTGGGAGCTACCAAGTCTTCCAAGTTCATGCCGTTAAAGTAGGAGGTTATTATATGAGCAGAAGAAAATATTCCATGAACATGAACCCTGAGGTCACATCGAGAGCCTTTGGAAAGGAGCTCATGATATCCCCTAAGCATGCAAGAGAGATCTGCAGGGAATTGCGCGGAAAGAAGTTAGATTTCGCTCTGGACTATCTCGAGGACGTTATCGAGATGAAAAGACCCCTGCCTTTTAGATACTATACCGCAGCCACGGGTCACAAGAGAGGAACTGGATTTGGAGCAGGAAGATATCCGATCAAGGCAGCCAAAGCTGTTAAGAAGATACTCGAAGAGGCGCAGTTCAATGCCGATTACAAGGGACTTACCTCAGAAGACATGCGCATCGCACACATGACCTCCTATACAGGCAAAGTCTCCAGAGGATGGAAGCCAAGAGCCCAGGGGAGATCTACTCCGTTCGACCATCAAACAGTCAACCTAGAGATCATACTTGAGGAGCTGGAACAATGACGTCCGAGAGGAAGTTTATCACTGAGAACATACGCAGGCTCCTGCTAAAGGAATTCCTAATGAAGGAGACCAAAAAGGCCGGATTCGGAGGGCTGGACATCAAAAGGACTCCAATGGGGACCCGGGTCACCCTGATTATCGAGAGACCTGGACTGGTCATAGGCCGAAAGGGAAGCACCATCAAGGCCCTGACCCATGCAGTTGAGACTGATTTCACCTTCGACAACCCTCAAATTGAGGTGCAGGAAGTTCAGGATGCAAATCTAAACGGCCAGATAATGGCTGAACGCCTGGCATCTGCATTAGAGAGGGGTTGGCACTTTAGAAGGGCTGGCCACTCCACAGTCCGCAGGATCATGGATTCAGGGGCAAAGGGTTGCCAGGTAATTCTGTCAGGCAAGCTTACAGGCCAGCGCCATCGCACCGAGAAGTTCAAGGCCGGCCATATCAAGTACTGCGGCGAGCCAAAGCTTCTGTGGATGGAAGAGGGATATGCAGTAGCCAAGAAAAAGCTTGGAACAATAGGGGTCAAGGTCCAGATAATGGATCCAGCTGCCGTCCTACCAGACGAGGTCAAGATACGCAAGCTTACTCCAACAGGAGAGACCGAAGTTCCTGAAAAGCCAAAATCAGAAGCAAAGCCATATCCCACTGACAAGCCTAAGACCTCCACAGATAAAAAGACCGACAAGAAAGAAGTGTTGGATAATGTGGCAAAAAAGGCCGAACCCAAAAAAGCTACCGAGGGAAAGAAAAAAGTCGATGAGGCTAAAGCCGAGGCTAAGCCAAAAGACAAAAAGGTAACACCACCGCCAACTAACACACCACCAGCTGAGACCAAGAAGGTTGCTCCTGAAGATAAAAAAGCCGAGCCAGCCCCTGCTACGCCTGTAGCAAAAGAGGCAAAGACCGAGGCGAAGGCCGATGCAAAGGCTGAGGCAAATATAGAAACAACACTAGCACCTGCCAAACCAGCTGAAGGACCGCCAAAAAAGGAGGAGTAGACTGATGACACTGCTTAAAAGTAGAGATATCGCAAAGATGCCAAAAGAAGAGCGTGATGCCAAACTCCTGGGTCTCCAGACCGAGCTCTTCCACGAGAGAGGACAGGCGGCAATGGGCGGTGCACCACCAAATCCAGGGCGCATTCGGGCGCTCAGGACCGAAATTGCCAGAGTACTGACTGTTGAGTCGTCGGAGGGCAATTAGATGGCAGGAATATGTTCAACCTGTGGGTTGCCTCAGGAACTGTGCATGTGCGAGGAAATTGCACGGGAGCAGCAACAGATCAAGATCTACGTGGTCAAGAGAAGGTATGGAAAGAGTGTGACCATAGTGACCGGGATCGATGCAGGGGACATAGACATTGATGAGCTTGCACGCAAGCTCAAAACCAAATGCGCTGCCGGTGGAACCGTCAAGGACGGCAACATCGAGCTACAGGGCGAGCACAAGAAAAAAGTGCATCTAGCTCTGGAAAGCATGGGTTTTAAAGCGGAGATAAGATAGAATGATAGCTGAAGCGGAGTTGTACCAACACGAGTTCATCGGCATGACTGCCGAGGTACTTTCTACACCTGACCCAAGCCAATTGGGTATGACAGGAGTGATCGTTGACGAGACTCGCAACACCATGACGTTACGCTCTGATGAGAGCACTTACCACACCCTGGCAAAGGGTAATGGTATGAAACTCAGGGTTCAAAGAGAGGCGTTCGACGCAGTGCTGGACACAAACCGCATCATATTTAGGCCTGAAGATCGTGTCAAGCGATTGGCCAGTAAGAACAAGCGCAGAGGTAGACGACATGGCTAAGAAGAAGAGTGAGACAGCTTCCAAGACGAAAAAGGCTCGTGACATAGGCGTAGACGTAGTGCCTCCAAAAAGGACCTGCACAGACCCACACTGCCCATTCCACGGAACACTCCCTGTAAGGGGACAGATGATCGAAGGGGTAGTTGTCTCGGACAAAATGGACCTTACAGTGGTAGTATCCAGGGAAAGAAGGCATTATGTGCCGAAATTCGAGAGATACGAGAGAAGAACCAGCCGATATTCCGCTCACAACCCCTCGTGCATTAGTGCGAAAACTGGGGAAAAGGTGCGCATAATGGAATGCAGGCCTCTAAGCAAGACCAAGTCCTTCGTTGTTGTAGAATCAGGAGTGTGATTCATCATGAAAGGACTTCCAGGAAGGCAGAGCAGAGGGCTACCTGTAGGCGCAAGGATCAGTTGCATCGATAATACCGGTGCAAAAGTGGTTCAGATCGTGGCAGTTCTCAAGTACCATGGTGTTGCCAGGCGTTATCCAGCCGGAGGGGTTGGAGACCTCGTTGTCGTCACAGTCAAAAAGGGCACCCCAGAGATGAGAAAGAAACTGGAAAATGCTGTGATAGTCAGGCAAAAAAGGGCTTTCAGAAGAGCTGATGGAACCAGGGTCCAGTTCGAGGACAATGCCGTTGTGATAACTACTGATAACGGAGAGACAAAGGGCTCAGACATCAAAGGACCGGTTGCTAGAGAAGCTGCAGAGCGATGGCCTCGTATTGCTGCGACTGCTTCTACCATAGTATAAGGAGGTTTGAGAATGGTTCATAATTCATCAAAACAGCCGCGCAAGCAGAGAAAAGCGGTCTATAATGCGCCGAACCATATCAGGCGCAAGTTTATTGCATCGCATCTGAACGAAAGGCTCATGCTGCAGTATAATACACGGTCTGTTACACTTATCAAAGGAGACACGGTCACGATCATGCGCGGCGCAAAGAAAGGCAAGAGCGGAAAGATTACCGCTGTAGACACTACCAGAATGCGCATAACCGTTGAAGGTGTCACGATCAAGAAAACCGACGGGACCGAGCTAGGCATGAAGATACACCCGTCAAACGTATTGATAACTAATTTGGATCTCTCGGATCCCAAGAGGCGAAAGCGTCTTGAAACCCGGGGTAAATTGAAGGAGGCTTGAAACAATGAGCAAGCACCTTAAAAGATTGGCAGCACCACGTCCATGGACGATAGCTAGAAAGGAACATAAATGGGCAGTAAGGCCAGTGGCTGGACCACATCCACTCAGGCGTAGCGTACCACTGCTGGTAGTAATTAGAGATATGCTCGGCTATGCTGACATCGCCAGAGAGGGCAAGCACATCATACACAGCAGGTCCATTCTCCGGGATGGAGTGGTAGTTACCGACCCAAAATACCCGATAGGACTCATGGATGTTCTGGGAGTACCTGCAAAGAAAGAGAACTTCAGGGTTCTTCTGGACAGGAGAGGAAAGATCAGGCTCATCAAAGTACCTGCAAAGATGGCAGGCTGGAAATTGGCCAGGATCGAGAACAAGACCACCGTCAAGGGCGGAGCTACCCAGCTGAACCTCCACGACGGCCGGAACATACTGGTTGATGATGACAAGTACAAGACAGGAGATACCCTCAAACTGGAGCTGGTCTCCCAGAAGATATTGGAGACATTTCCAATGAAGAAGGATGCTTGTGCCATGATAATTGGTGGAAAGCACATCGGAGAGATTGCCACTATCAACAAGTTAGAGACTATACGCTCTCCCAAACCCAACCGCGTTCACTTCAAGGAAGGATTCTCCACCACCAATGAGAACGTTTTCATCATCGGCCACAAGACCCCAGAAATTAATCTGCCGGAGGTGAGCCAGATATGAGCGACGTAACACCAGCACAACCTGTTCCGAAAGAGCCTGAAGCTGCTAAAACAGATCCCATTCCAATGCGCCGAACCTTCATCGATAAGGTGGTTGTCAACATAGGTGTAGGCGAGGCAGGCGAGAAGCTCATCAAAGCCGAGAAAGTTCTACAAAGCCTTACCAGGATGAAACCAGTAAGGACACTCTCCAGGACACAGAACCGGGACTTGGGTATCCGGAAAGGGATGCCTATCGGATGTAAGGCTACTCTCAGAGGCGAGCTAGCCACTGATTTCCTGAAAAGAGCATTCTGGGTCAAAGGCAATAGGATTGCAGAGTATTCATTTGACAGGTTTGGGAATTTCTCCTTCGGCATAAACGACTACACCGATTTCGAAGGGGAGAGGTACAACCCCGACATAGGCATATTCGGCATGGACATCTGTACAACCATGACACGTCCAGGCAGAAGGGTAAGCCTTAGAAAGCGGGCAAAGAGCAAGGAACCTGTAAAACACAGATTGACAAAACAGGAGGGACGTGACTTTGTGTCACAGAACTTCAATGTCGAAATAGTAAAGGAGGTCTGATGCTGTGGGAAAACCAACCAAGGATTTTGGAAGGAAGAACGGCTGCAGACGCTGCGGACGAAAGAGGGGCATAATCAGGCGATACGGAATTAGGCTGTGCCGCCAGTGTTTCAGGGATTGTGCTCCAGAGATAGGCTTTAAGAGGTATTCATGAGGAGGGTTTGATATGCAACACGATCCACTCAATGATGCAATGGCCACGATAAAGAATGCCGAGATGGTAGGCAAGGGCGAGTGCATACTAAAGCCCTCATCCAAGCTCATCGGTTGGGTTCTCAAGGTCATGCAAGAGAACGACTACATCAGACAGTACGAATATATAGAGGACGGCAAGGCAGGTAAATTCCGGGTGGAGCTTAAGGGCAACATCAACAACTGCGGAGTTATCAAACCTAGGTTCTCTGCCAAGAAAGTAGACATGGAAAAATACGAGGCTAGGTATCTGCCAGCCCAGGATTTCGGAGTTATCATACTCACCACAACCGCAGGGATCCTGTCCCACAAAAAGGCAAAGGACATGGGGATTGGCGGGAAACTCCTGGCTTATGTGTATTAGGAGGGAGAGCAATGGTAAAGGTAGCTGAGATAAGGTCCGAAATCATTCTGGCTGATAAGGTCAGCGCAAGCTGGGACTCCTCCGAGAGTCGCTTGGATGTCAAGGGACCAAAGGGTGAACTTTCCAGAATATTCTTTCACCCCAGAATTGATGTTAAAGTAGATTCGGGCAAGGTCGAAATATACACCGCCCTACCCAGAAAGAAGGTCAAGGCATTGGCTGGCACATGGGAAGCCCATATCAAGAACATGGTAAAGGGTGTTGAAAAGGGATTTACCTACAACATGAAGATAGTCTACGCACATTTCCCCATCAAGACCTCGGTCAAGGGAGACATCGTGATCATAGACAATTTCCTAGGTGAAAAATGCCCAAGAAAAGCGGTCATCCGATCAGGTGTCAAGGTCAAGGTCAAGGGAGAGGAGGTTGTGGTCCAGGGTATAAACAAGGAACAAGTAGCCCAGACTGCAGCAAACATCGAGCAGGCCACAAAGATCAAAAGATACGATCCAAGAGTGTTCCAGGATGGTATTTACATCATATCCAAGGGAGTTGGTGACGAATGACGATTGACAAGAACATCGAACCAGTTGCTCCGGTGGAGAAACCCCAAGCAGAGGTTGAAGAGGTAGGTGTCGAGGAAAAACCGACAAAGACCACCACAAAGCAAAAGAAAACAACCACTGCCAAGGACAAAACGGAACCAGCCAAGGACAAGAAAGAGGAGCAGAAAGAGGCCAAACCGAAAAAATCCGAGGTTACCACCAAGAAAGAGGCCATGGACAAGCCAAAGAAACCTGCGCCAAAAAAAGGTAGTGCAAAAAAGGTCAAGAAAGATTCTGCCAAGGATGAAGACGAAAAAGACAAAAAAGTCTACAAGCCCAAGCAGAAACCCAAGCTTGATGACCAAACCAGTGCCATGTTGAAACTCAGGGCTGATAGGAAAGCCAAGAAACCCAAGTTCAGAAGGCAGGAATGGTTCCGCTACAAGAGAGTAGGCGAGGAATGGAGAAAACCCAGAGGCATTCATTCCAAGACCCGGCGCCATTTCAAGTACCGACAAAACGTTGCATCCATAGGATTCAGCTCTCCAAAGGAGGCCAGAGGCCTCCATCCATCAGGATTTATGGAGGTCATGGTGTTCAATACCAAGGACCTCGAATCCATTAACCCGGATCTACAAGCTGCAAGGATAGGCCACTCAGTGGGCATTCGTAGCAGGATAGACATAGAAGAGCGCGCCCAGGTGCTTGGCATCCGGGTACTTAACAGGAGGATGTGACCATGGTAGACGTCAAGAACCAGAGAAGGATGGCAGCCGAGATAATGAAATGCGGCGCGAACAGGGTATGGATGGACCCTAATCACCTGGACGATGAACATATTTCCGGCGCTGTTACCAGGGACGACATTCGCTCCCTCATAAATATTGGCTACATCAAAGCCATGCCAAAGAACGGCAATTCTCGAGGAAGGATCAGATATATCCAGGCCCAGAAAAAGAAGGGCAAGCGTAAGGGGCAAGGCTCCAGAAAAGGCACCAAGTTCGCAAGGGTTCCCAAGAAAAGAAGGTGGATCTCCACAATAAGACCCATCCGCTCCACCCTGCGCGAGCTCAAGGCCGAAGGAAAGATAGATGCCTCGACATACAGAAAGCTCTACAGGGTTGCCAAGGGTGGATCGTTCAAGAACAAGAACCATCTGCTGACCCACATGCGCACTCATGGCCTAATGGAGGAATAGAACAATGGCAACAGGACCAAGATATAGAGTACAGTTCAGAAGAAGGCGCCAGGGAAAGACAGACTACAGGTACCGCCTCAGACTTCTGAAATCAGGCTCTGCAAGGGCAGTTGTTCGCAACTCCCTGCGACAGACCAGAGTACAGATCATCAAGTTCGACCTGACAGGAGACCAGGTCATGATCGCTGGCTCCTCCTCCGAGCTATTGAAGTTCGGATGGAAGGGAACAGTATCCAACACCCCAAGTGCTTACCTGACTGGCTATCTGACCGGACTCAGGGCAAAGGGCAAGGGAATAGAAGAAGCAGTGCTGGACATTGGGCTTGCAAACCCCAGCAAGGGCTCCAAAGTATTTGCCTCGCTAAAAGGAATGCTAGATGCAGGGGTACAGATCCCACATTCTGAGGGCATCCTACCCAAGATGGATCGCATACAGGGCTCCCACATCCCAAACAGGGGTGAGGAGATTAGCGCACTGTTTGAAACTGTCAAGGCCAAGATAGAGGAGGGTCACTCATGAAAGAAGAAGAATGGATTCCAAAGACAAGACTTGGAAAACTCGTCAAGAAGGGCGAGATAAAGACCATGGGAGAAGCCCTCAAGACCGGCTTCCCATTGAGGGAGCCTCAGATCGTGGACATCCTGCTCAAAGAACTTCAAGACGAGGTCTTAGAGGTCAACATGGTTCAGAGGATGACCGATTCTGGTAGAAGGGTCAGGTTCGCCATCACTGCCGCTGTGGGCAATGGTAACGGATACGTTGGCATAGGCCAGGCCAAAGGAAAAGAGGTCGGCCCTGCCATACGCAAGGCAATAGACAATGCAAAGACCAACATCATCGAGATAAGGCGCGGCTGCGGCTCATGGGAGTGCGGCTGTGGACTTCCACATTCCCTTCCCTACACCGTAACCGGAAAGACTGGATCTGTAGAGGTCACCTTCAAACCCGCTCCGAATGGTATCAAATTGGCTGTGGGCAATGTGGCCAAGCCAGTACTCACCCTTGCAGGAGTCCGGGATGCCTGGGCATTTACCAGGGGTCATACCAAAACCACTGTCAATTACGCACTGGCGGCATTTGATGCCATGAAAAAGACAACACAAATGCGTGTTACTGACGCACAGTTACAGAAACTCAACATTCAGGATGGAATTGTTGTGTTCCCAGGTGAGGAAAAGAAAGATGATTTGGAGTCCGAACTAGATGAGAAATCAGGCTCTGGCTACAAAGGAAGGCGGTGAGAACAATGGCTTATCTTATAGTTCGTGTAAGGGGAAAGATCGACCTCAAGCCGCAGATCAAGCACACCATGAAATTGTTGAACCTTACAAGGGTCAACCATGCCACTCTGATCCCAGAGACTCCTTCATACCTAGGCATGCTCTATATAATCAAGGATTATGTTACTTGGGGCACCCCAGAGAAGTCAACTGTGGAGAAACTTCTCGGGTCTTGTGGCCGCTTACGCGGCAACAAGGATCTGACTCCGAAATTCCTCAAAGAGAACACCGAATATTCAACATTTAAGGCGCTGGCTGCGGACATTTGTGACAACAAGGTCAATTTCGCAGCACTGGCTGATATCGGTGTCAAGCCAATATTCAGGTTACATCCACCACTCAAGGGTTACGAAGGGACCAAACGGGCGTTCAACGCTGGTGGTGCCCTTGGAAACAGGCTTGAGAAAATCGATAAGCTGGTCCTAAAAATGCTAAAGGTGAGACCATGAGCAAGAGAACCGAGAGATTCAGGGGTTCACGAACCCACGGACGAGGCATGAAAGCAGGCCGAGGCGCTGGCAAGCGTGGTGGTCGTGGAAACGCAGGTCTGAACAAACACAAATTTATATCGGTGGTCAAGTATGACCCCATGCACTTTGGACGTCATGGCTTTAAAAGACCACAGAAATCTGTGTCCCATAACGTATCCATTAACATTCGCGACCTGGTTCTGAAACTACCAGCAATGGCAAAGGATGGACAGGTCAAGAAAAGAGGTTCTGGATACGAAGTGGACCTTGAGAAGCTCGGTTACGACAAACTCCTGGGAACTGGAGGGGTGGAATATCCAATCTACCTGGTCGTTGCCCAAACCTCTGCAAAGGCCAAAGAAAAGATAGAGGCCGCTGGTGGAAGCATAACCGCTCCTGGCACAGAAGAGGACTAGTAGACGACCAGATGGATAACGGATGGAACACTAATACTGACCCGATGATTTAACTACCCAATAAATGGAGGGAAAAATCGGCATGATCTTCGAGGACCCGGAGAAGAAAAGGCGTTTTATTCTGAGATTAGGATTGATAATCCTATTCTCGGCGCTACTCACAGCACTGTTCAACTATATTGTAACAGACCACTTTGGTCAAGTTTTCGTCTTTGCAATAGACATGTTCTTTGCAGGAGCGATACTGACAGCGTTCTTCCCGGCCATTGATGAGGAATTGGAACGCCGCCCTCGTGCTGGAGTGTTTACCGCGATCCTGTTCATCCTTCTGATATTGATGGATGTGATGTTCTGGTCAAGCAATAGCCTCGGCAAGATCGATGCTGTGAACCTATTCATGTTCATATTTGCAGTTGGACCCCTCCTGGTCTTTGCATACCTACTGTTGTCCTATTCAGGAGATAAAAGCAAGCTTTACGGCCTAAAAGACCTTGCAAACAAGTTCCCGATAATCAAGAAACCCGAGGGTCATGTTCATTTCAAGACCAAGATGTTCTGGACCATCTTCACCCTAATTTTGTATTTTGCCATGACAAATGTGATCATCTTTGGTTTGGATCCGGCAAAAACCATTGACCTGTTTGCTGAATACCGTGCGATCCTAGCAGGCGCGCAGGGTTCGCTGATGCATCTTGGTATCGGCCCGATAGTTACCGGCTCCATCATCATGCAGCTATTTACAGGAGCAAAGATTATCAAACTGGACCTGACCAAGTCCGATGACAAAGCGGTCTACCAGAACGTTCAGAAGCTGATCGTGGTTGTGATGATAGTTGTTGAGGCCATCCCGCAAGTATATGGCTTCCTTACCCCTTCAACCGGATTCGTGGTATCGCTAGATGCCATGACAGGTGGTTACGGCTCCTTAACTGCGCAGTTCCTGATCGTGTTCCAGTTATGCGTGGGCAGTTACCTTGTATTCTTTATGGACGAGCTTGTGTCCAAGTGGGGGATCGGGTCGGGCATATCCCTTTTCATTGCAGCTGGAGTGTCCCAGGCAATTTTCACAGGAACGCTAAATTGGGAGACCTCTCCTGCAGTTGATAGGTTCGGGGTGCCTGGCACAGGTGGCGCACCTACAGGCACAATTCCCAAGACCATTTATTTATTCCAATACTCGACCACAAGCCAATTGGCAAATAGCGGAGGCATGGAAGCGATTGTCATTAGTCCTCCAAATTCCTTAATAGCTCTGGCTGGAACTGTGGTTGTGTTCCTAATTGTGGCATACGCTGAATCCACGAGGATCGAGTTGCCGTTGGCGCATGGAAAGGTAAGAGGCGCCAGGGGAAGATACCCAATCAGGCTCATCTATGCCAGCAACATTCCAGTAATTCTTATGGCTGCGCTGATGGCAAACATCAATATGTTCAGCCTTCTGCTCTGGCAACACCCTGCTGCCAGCAACATTCCGGGTTTGGGTCATAATTGGCTCATAGGAGCATATCCGACCGAAAGCTATGCCATGGAACTGGGTATTAGCCAAACAACGCCGATATCCGGCCTCGCGTACTACTTATCCGCCCCCAACGGGCTATCTGAATGGCTACTACCATTGATGAATCCTCAACGTTACGGTGGGTTCCTAAGGGGTCATGAATACTGGCAAGTGGTGGTGCACGTCGCCATCTACTTCTCAGTTATGGTGATAGGCTCGATATTCTTTGCCAAGTTCTGGATCGATACTACAGGTATGGGTCCGGAATCTGTTGCAAGACAGATACGTAGTTCAGGCATGCAGATACCAGGATTCAGAAGAGATCCTAGAGTGCTTAAGCACGTGCTCGAAAGGTACATCCCGGTAGTTACGGTCATATCAGGAGCTTTCGTAGGAGCACTTGCTGCAGGCGCACAGATGATGGGTACGGTTGGTGATACTTCAGGAACAGGAGTGTTGCTTACGGTGGGCATCCTGATCCGCCTTTACGAGGAGATCGGAAAGGAGCAACTCATGGAGATGCACCCCGTTCTCAGAGGCTTCTTTGGAAGCGGGGGATGATCGGGGTTAGGAGGGAAATCTGCCCTCAAGACCCCCTTCATTTCATGTGGAACTTTAGACTGCCCCATACTATTGACATTTGTAAAATACCGATTATAGTGGCGCACTTATCATTTAGGGCAAATGATAACGTGTGCCACACACAGTCAAGAACCACTCCAAACGTCCTATATGTTAGGTTCTTGACTATATTTACGGGATTGCCACCTGTTTTGCACGTGAAACCGTCAGACAACGCAGTGTATATAAAGGATCAACGCAAGTATGAATTTGAATAGGTGGTTTTTATATGCTAACCCGGCTTTGTGAATATAATGCAATATGCTCATTTGATGCCGCCTCCATCTTGCAAATTCATTGTCAACATCGTACTTTGGGCTGTGAAACTTTCACTCATCCCCCAAGTGAAGCCTAATAACACCTATCAGACCAATGACTGACCAAGGCTTTAATATGCCTACTAATGTAAGGAGAAATACGCATGCAAGAAGCAAAACAAGCATGCCCAACATGCAAGGTCAGTAACGCAGTTTGGGGTTACCTTTTGGATACTTCTCAAGGGACACTACTGCATATTTGGGGGATGGAGACCATGTCCAGAAACAATAGGTCAATAGACAGGGCGCTGTTACAGAATTGCGCCTTCGGAGCCAAGCCCAGGCTTGGTCTAAACCCTGTCCAGAACATATCTACTTTTAACTCTGCCAAAGAGTGGCCTATCAACAGCTTCCAACGATCAGGGGGTATCGGGCAATGGTAAGCGAGATTAGGTATTCGGATGACGAATTGCTCATCTCCAGATTCGAGGATTTTCTAGAGGAATTTGGCTATGCCCAGCTTATCCCTACTCTATCAGATTTCTATCCAGATGAGCGCTCCCTTGTGATCGAATACAATGATCTGAACAAGTATTCTGACGAAATCATGGGGTTGCTACAATTCCATCCCAACAACTTTTTCCATTGCATCGAGGAAGCTGTCAAAAGACTCATGCCTGTGAAGAATTTGGAGAGAGGAGCTCTTCTGCATGTCCGTATCAATGATGCCCCGAAACGCAACAGCATCATTGTCAGGGAGCTTAGAGCAAAACACTTGGGCAATTTCATAGCTGTTGAAGGCAGGGCAAGCAGGGTAACTGAGGTCAAGCCCAGGTTAGTGGATGCAAAGTTCAAGTGCCTTAGATGCGGGGCCATACTCAAGGAACACCAGGAGGACCTTTTCTTCAAAGAGCCGCTTGAGTGCTACGAGGAACAGAACGGCTGCAAAAGAACCGCAGCCTCTACCAAGTTCAAGTTACTTAGCGAGGAATCCACCTTTGTTGATACCCAAAAACTTGAGATCGAGGAAAACCCAGAAGGCAAAAGAGGCGGGGCACAGCCCCAGAGGCTTGTGGCCTATGTAGAGGACGACATAGTCGGCGATATAAACCCAGGAGATAGAATTTCTCTGGTTGGGACCCTCAGGACTACTCAAAAAGCTTGGCCAACAAAATCCAACATGTTCGAGACATTCCTAGAGGTCAACAATATCTCCCACGAACAGCACGACTTCGAGGAGTTCGAGCCTACAGAGGACGAGAAGAAGGAATTCCTCAAGGTCTCAGAGGATCCAAGGCTCTATGACAAGATCAAGGGCTCCATAGCTCCTGCGATATACGGCTACCCAATTGAAAAGGAGGCTCTTGCGTTGCAGCTGTTCGGTGGTGTTGCAAAAACACTCTCTGATGGCACCAAGGTGCGCGGCGACATCCACATACTTCTGGTTGGCGACCCTGGAACTGCAAAATCCCAGCTAATTCGCTACATATCCAAAATGGCACCACGAGGCTCCTTCACCTCTGGAAAATCAGCTTCAGCTGCCGGCCTTACAGCAGCGGTTGTCAAGGATGATTTCGGAGAGGGTAGGTGGACCTTGGAGGCAGGAGCCCTGGTTCTTGCAGACAAAGGCCATGCATGCATAGACGAGTTGGACAAGATGTCCAAGAACGATACATCCGCGCTTCACGAGGCCATGGAACAGCAGACCATATCAATTGCTAAGGCCGGTGTCAACGCCAAACTACTCTGCAGATGTGCACTTCTGGCAGCTGCCAATCCAAAGCTGGGAAGGTTTAGTGCTACAGAATCAAAAGGTGAGCAGATCGACCTGCCACCGGCACTGCTCTCGCGTTTTGACGTGATATTACCCTTCACCGACAAACCAAACAAGGACCTGGATGGCAGGATCGCCCAGCACATCCTCAATAACCATTATGTAGGAGAGATACTCCGACATGGTGGTGAGGGGATCAGCCAGGCTCAGATCGAAAAGCGAAATGAGCTTGCTGAGCAGTCCGTGCCGTATCTTGATAGGGATTTTCTAAAAAGATACATTGCCTATGCCAAGAGGAATGTATTTCCAGTGCTATCCCAGGAAGCCATCGACTTGATCAAGGACTACTACGTCAACATCCGCAACAAAAGCGAGCAGAAGGCCAAGGACGATGGGGGAAGCACTACAATTCCAATTACTGCTAGGCAGCTTGAGGCCTTCATCAGGCTGGCCGAGGCCTCGGCAAGGACTAGGTTGTCTCATGAGGTTCGCAAGCAAGACGCTAGCAGGGCCATCAACATAGTGGAGCATTATCTCCATCAGGTGGCAGGAGAGGATGGAAGCTTTGACATCGACATCATTGCTACCGGGATGAGCAAGCCGCAGGCCGACCGCAAGCGAGTAATAAGAGCCATCGTGAAGAGTCTGGGAGATAATGGCAGGATGTTCCACATCGATAAGGTCATAGCAATGGCCAGGGACGAGGGCATCGATAAAGGCCAAACTGAGACCCTTATGAAACGAATGCATCAGAGGGATGGGATTATATACGAGGTTCGCACTGGAAGCGGCGAATTCAGGTATGCTGGCAACTAGATGCCTACTGAATATCCTGGGGTTCGAAAATGATATCTCTAAAGATCCATCGTAGAGGAACGGACGTCCTTCTTGCAGCATGTGACCAGGAATTGCTGGGAAAGCACTTCAGAGAGGGAGAGATGGGCATCAAGGTTCATTCTGAGTTCTACGGCGGCGAAGTGGTGGAAGACGAGGCGTTTCTCACAAGCATGATGGCCTCTACCATCGTAAACCTGGTAGGAGAGAGAGTTGTGGCGCTGGCAATAAAAGCTGGCATTGCCGATCCAGGATCGATCATCAGGATAGAAGGTGTGCCGCACGTTCAGATAATGGTGTTGGTCTGATGTTATGCATGATATGCTATGTTGAAGAGGTGCTGGTCTGATGTTCTGCGTGGAGTACGGTGTTGAGAAGGAGTTGGTCTAGATGTTCTGCGTGGAGTGCGGTGCTGAGGAAGAGTTGGTTCCTGAAGCAAGCCTGTGTATCGACTGCTACCTAAAGAAGAACAAGATAGCGTGGTTCCCGGATAGGGTCAAGATAACTCTTTGCCCGACTTGTGACAGCTTCAAGCGAGGGGAGCGTTGGATGGGGCACCAGGGGTTCGAGGATCTAACAGGTCAGATCTTGGATCAGTATCTTGAGCTATCGGCAGCTGTTGAGATACTTGATTTTAAGGTCGTCGTAGTTAAAGACGAAGGAAATAAAATGCTTCTGGATTATGAGCTGGGGCTCTGGCTAGGCGGCAGAAAATTCAAACACGTGGCCAAACTCGAGTTGATCCAGATCTTCCATTCCTGCGATACCTGCTCCCGTCGTGCTGGAACGTACTATGAGGCGATACTACAGGTGAGAAGGAACCGTACTCTTTCAGACGGAGAGTTGGACAATATTCAGAAAAAAGTGAAGGATTTCGTACAGAGCCTTTCCCGAAATAACAGGAATGCGTTCATCAGCAAGACCCTGGACATCAAAGGGGGATTGGACTTCTACCTCAGCCCCTCATCTGCTGGCAGGGAGCTTTCAAAGACCCTTTCGGCCTCAATGGGTGGGATAGTGAATTCCTCCAGTGAGCTTGCTGGAAGAAAGGACGGAGAAGACCTCTACAGGATGACCTATCTGGTAAGGCTCTACGATTATGGACCTGGAGATTTCATATCTGCAAATAACATCCTATACCGGGTGATGCACATGACCAAGCAAGGCGCAAAGGTCAGGCACCTGGTCAAAGGCGTGACCACCACCGTACCCCACAATTCCATCCAGCTTGTAGGGGTCGCTAGCGAAGTGGCAGAGGCTGTCGTGGTATCTCAGGGGCAAAACGAGGTTCAAGTAATGGACCCTGAAGATTTTCGCACGGTTTCTGTCCTGCTCCCTTCAGACATGTTAGAGCTTGGGGAGACCGTTATGGTCTTCAAAAAGGATGAGACCCTTTATCTTGTACCCAGAAAATAGGTGTCCTCAGTTCGCCCATCATCGATCATATTGGTTCACAGTCGTCTTTTCATCATTGGACACCCTGTCATGCACCTGTAGATAATAAAGATTGGTCATGCCCTACCTTAATGTTATTCTGGCTCTTTGTTGGAGTGCAGTCATTCTGCTTCTTCATCGAAGCGCAGTTCACCTGGTCCTTCTAGTTCTTCGTCGGAGTGCAGTTCTTCCGGTTCTTCTAGTTCTTTGTCGGATTGCAGATCGCCGCTTGTGTTCGGGGGCCTTATAGGTGTCAATTCCCTGATGATAAAGCCCAGCGCCAGGCCTGTGACGAGCCCTGCCATGCTGCCAGTAATGAGGCGGAGCATGTTGGTGCTTTCATACGAGGTCACAAGCTGAAGACCTCCATCCAAGCCTATGGGCACGATACACAGGGCCAACCACCAGAACTCGATGTCGTACCTTAAAAAAACAGCAATAGCAAGTCCAATGACCATGCCTCCAAATATGCCCAGGTCTCTTGCGCAGTACGGCATCTGGTTACCATTGATGAAGTACGACCTGGACGAGTTCTGATGACACATGGAGTCTCCTGAGGAGTAAGCGGTCTTGACGAAGGTGTTGTCAATGCCCTCCAGAAATTGGGTGTTATCCATTATGCCAGTGCTGCCATTCTGACCAAAGTCCACAGTGTTGGCAGGGAATGCCAATGGGCTCAATACCAGCAAAAGCAACCAGAAAAGGCAGAAGGCGTAGGCAACCATGTTGATGGTATGAACCTCTAGGCTGAACCTGGAAGTGAATCTGATACGGAAAATTCTCCAGAATCCTGCATGAGGTCCTGCCCCATACTCATCCTTAAAGCTAGACTTCCTCATGTTGCGATTGGATGAAGCCTGGCCATTGATAAAGCTTTCCATGCAAACTGTCCATGTGACCTGGCCCTGAAACCTGTGCTTTAGACTTAGCCATGAAATCTGTTCATGCTGCCACCAGTCCATGAAACCTCTTCTGATGCCATCATTCAATATCTAGGCTATTGATTACAAACTGGTAGCCTCACTTAAACATCAAGATAGTTTCAGCAAAAATTATTTCAAAGTTTATATACAATGAGGCATAAGTTTAATATTCTGGCGAGCTAATTGAGGTACCGTGCAATTTTAAGGTGATGGGATGATTAATCGCAAAACTCCACTGCTAGTGGCTTTGATGCTCCTTCTAAGCTCCCTTGTAATATGGCTACCAATGCTAGGTGGCGCCTACAGTGTCCCAGGAGGAGAAACCTACTATATGGAGCAGGTCGCTGTTGGTGCCGCAGGAGTGACCGAGCATGCGACTGGTGTGTTCTATGTCTATGATGACATCTTGGTGCCAACCACCTCCACCCTGATCATCAATCAATCCTACACCCTACAATTTGATGCCGGCTACGGTTTGTCTATAGATGGTGTTCTGAAAATCGAAGGAACATCTGGCAACGATGTACTGCTTACGATCAATGGCTCGGGCTTATGGAATGGGATCACATTCACCTCATCTAGCAGGGGTAAAGGCAGCAACATCAATAATGTCATCATAGAGGATGCTGTCAATGGGGTGGCTGTTGATGATGCAGACCCTGCCATTGGGAACAGCACAATTCAGGATTGTGATAATAATGGCATCCTCATCACCAATGGTGGAGATCCATGGCTGTTTAACCTTCAGATAAATAACAACGGTGATACCCCCCTGGAGGCTGGATTGAAGGTTACTGAGGGAACCCCAACGGTCTCGGATATTTTCATGAGCGGGAATCGCAATGGAATTTACGCAGAATCATCCTCAACATCCTTTACAGTTATCAATAGCTCTATCTCAAGCTCCATAGCAGGTGATATTCGGGTATATACCAATGCCGAAGTCACAACCCTGAACACTACATTTAACAAAGATCTGGTCAATGTTGACATCACCTCTTCCTTGATCGTCAAATGGTACGTATGGCTTCAGGTCAGAAGCTCCAGGAACAGTGCTCCGATCTCAGGTGCGAACGTTGAGCTATTTGATGCCGATGATGTGGCAGGCCCAACAGGCATTACTGATGCAAATGGCTTTTTGGGATTGATATCACTTCAAGAATATTCACAGACAAGCCTTTCCAAGGATTTCAAGACCCCACACAATTTCAGCGCCTCCAGCACAGGTTACGTTACAAATTGGACCCACCCGAACATAGATTCCTACAAAGTGGTTACGCTTTATCTCCAACCCATATCATATCACTGCGGGGTCATACCCGGCCCCATAACCCTGTGGAAAGCTGAGGATAATCCACACATTGTAGAGTGCTCAATAGTGATCCCCAGCGGAGTGCGCCTTCTGGTTGAGCCTGGTGCGGATATACGTGTTGAAACAGATGCATGGATTTATGTCGATGGCAGGCTGGAAGTGGAGGGAAACGCCTCGGGCCCCGTGACCTTCATCTCAAATGCCAGTAATCCAGACAAAGCTGACTGGAAAGGTATCCAGTTCAATGCTAGCTCCGGTGATTACTCCTTGGTCACCCATGCCAAAATAAAACACGCTACCACTGGAATAAGAGTGATCCAGGGTGCAAACCCCAGACTGAATGACACCCTCATCGAGAACGTCACCACAGGTTTACGCATTGGAGGAACCGTGGACAGGGTTGAGGATCTAACCATCACGGATACCGTTGATGGAATTGTGTTCGAGAACGCCGCCGGAGCAAAGGTGGAGAACGTTCATGTCTCGCATAGCGCAAACATGGGTGCCAAGTTCTTGACATCTGTTGTTCATGTGAGGAATTCATCCATCTCTGACTCAGCCTCCGCTATCGATATCATACTCCAGAACAGCGCTACCGTTTATCTTCTGAATACGCCCTACGATGCTAGCAATGCTGTGGTGGATGCCACCTCCTCCCTATATTCCCAGTACTTCCTCACTGTCAACGTAACCAACCAAGGCCAAGCTCTTGCAGGCGCCAATGTCAGGGTAAGGGATAATGCAAGCTATGACGAGAACTTCACAACCAATGCCAATGGCTTGGTGGAGAACCTGGTATTGACACAGAAGCTAAAGCAGAATGCTGGAACAACAGTCTATACCCCTCATAACAT
>JAUVCJ010000287.1 GCA_030595765.1 Thermoplasmatota archaeon
GACCTGCGACCCTATTTGCCATCTGTTTCGAACAGCATGGATGTGCTTATCAAGAGCACTGGTACCGGGTCTGTGATCTATCAGGTCTATTACGAGGATTATCTACCCTGGAGCGTGTCCGGTGTCTCGGCCCCATCGGAGTTGCAGCTTTCAGTCACATACGATGCCACCCAGATTAATGTCACCGATCTGCTGGGGGCAAGAGCAAGTCTGGAATATTCTGGCTCTGCCCAGGTTCTGAAAATGGTGCTACTGGAGTTGAAGGCTCCTGTTGGGATGCAGTTTGTCACATCTGACTTTGAGTACATGATGAACATGGGCCTGATATCTCTGTATGAGATCGACGGACGCGAGGCAATGCTTTATGTCCAGAACATACTCCGTGGCGAGGTTATCACCCTGGACTATCATCTGTTGGCAATGAAACCGATCAGAGCCACGCTTCAGGGTGTCCAGGCCTTTGACATGTACGAGCCCGAACTGGTGGACGAGGAGCCGCCAGTGGAGATAGTGGTGCTTCCGCCTGTTTGAGCAGGGCAACAATTAATTCCTTTCCTCTCTATTCAACCCTCGGAGCGTGTGCTATGGGCGAAGGAGACCTCCAGACCACTGTCAAGGACAGGGTGATGATACACCTGCTGGAGCAGGCTAGGCGCTATACTGATTTCGAGGCGCCAGTAACGCTTACCCAGGCAGGAATTGCCCAAGGCTCAGGTGTGAGCAGGGGTCACGCCGCAACCGTTCTGGCCGAGCTTTTGCACGATGAGCTTGTTCAAGAGAAAAAATCCCGAGTAGTTCAAGCCCAGCGCAAGCTCAAGACCTACAACCTTTCCCAGCTTGGTCTGGAGCAGGCGACCTATCTGCGGGACTCTATGCTCAAACGGGATTATTTGGAAGGAATTACACTCAGGGTATTTCTGGAGGGTAAAGACATCAGATTATCAGAGTTTTTGCTGGAGCTATCAGTGGGTTCAAGCGACGATGACCTATCTTCAGACCCGGAGGATGATCCTCCTGTTGGTCTGGAGCCCCAACCTCTTATTGCCCCTGATGGTCAGGTTTCAGAAGAGCTCTGGAAAATGGTGATCAGAGAACCAGAGGTCACCCCTAGGTATCGCGCATCTATCATGGTCTGCTCAAGCATTCTTCTTGCCTTCATTATCTTGATATTTCAGGGACGTTCCGGCCACCCAACAAGTGCTGAATTTAGCTCGCTATTGCTCCTTACCTGCTCCTTTTTGGGCTTTGCCTTTCTTGGTGCAGTGGTTCCCAGGGAGACCAGGTCCGATATCTCTGCATTTGCAGGGACCATTCTTGTGCTCTATGGCTTTTCATGCCTGCTTGCACCGGCTTTGCTCAATGGCTCCAGCCTCATGGCTCCATACTGGCTGATCCTTGGAAGCTTGCTGGCCTCGTTGTCTTTGGTGTACTTCCAAACAGAGCGTGTTGAATTCTATCTTTCAGTTGGTGCAGGAGCCGCCGCTATCGGGCTCATGGGTTCTATGTCAGTTATATTTGGCTTGCCAGGTTGGGACCTCTCTCCTGTTCTTGTGGTAGGTCTGTTGCTGCTTGTTGCTCTTTCAAATGCTTTGATGGTGCTCAAGCTGTTGCCCCAAATTCGTTTAGATACTGTTTGGCCATCTCTAGCTCTGGTTCCATACTCTGGGCTGGGTGGCATTTTCCTCGCGGTTGGGGGGGTGCTTGTTTTAAATGGCAGGTTGATGGAGGGAATGGTGGAATTGTTCTTTGCCTTGCCAGTTCTCGCTCATGTCGGAGGCAGGCTCAGGAGCCTTGCAACAACTGATAAGGCTATGAATGCAATGGTTCTGCTACATGTACTTATGATCGCTTCTGTTGTCACATTGGTATTGGGTTGCATGGGCTATTGAGGCAAGGCATTTTGTTACTGGTCATGCCCAAATCGAAAAGATTGCTATGCCAAAAGAGAAGAGCATACAAGCTCCGTAGAAGAAAATGAAGAAGAAAGGGAAAGGGTTAAGGAAACATTCAGTGCTGTTTGGATCTTAAGACTTCATGATTGCCACAAGGAACAGACCAAGGGCAAGGATTATGCCTACCACTGCTG
>JAUVCJ010000107.1 GCA_030595765.1 Thermoplasmatota archaeon
TCGCACCGGTGGAGGGGTCTATGTCGAATGCTTCCGAGTCATCATAGAATGAAAGAGGATCGCCATCCAGGTCCATTGCTTGTATCTGGAATAGAAATGGCTGCTTCTCCATCACAACATGGGTAGCAGGGAGGTTCAGAAAGTGCGGAAGCCTGTTGATGTAGAAGTTTGCACAACCAGGTGTTGGGCTATTGGCCTGAGAACCGCCGTTATGATCCCAGTCGGTGGCAACGTTCGTGTCGGTGCCTGCTGCATCCCTGCCTATTGAGCCTGTGTGTTCAAGCTCGTCCATTAGCAAGTAATCTCCATCAATCCAAATATCCTCCTGCACTGCGATATCCTGGCCTGGGCTTGCAAAGTTTGCCTTCATAAGCTCGATATCGGTTCCTACGATCCTGCCCAGGAGTAACCTGTGGCCAGTTGCCTGGATGTAGATATGCTCGGTTCCATCCAGCTCGAAATTGGAAGTTAGGCCAGACCATAGGTCGTAAAGAACAGTCTGCTGTATTCCGCCAACTTTTTCTTTCCAGACAAGGTAACGGTATGAAAGGTCAGGCTTGGTTTGTGGATAGTCTGGAGGGGATACGATGATTTCCTCGCCTAACGATAGGTCCAGCAGATGTATGGCGCTTGGAACTGAAACTGTATCTCTCCATGCTATCCTGTCCCCCCAGATGGTGGGCTCGACATCGTCTTTTGGAGTCGAGGTAAGCCTTGTTTCCATCTGAGTAGAGAGGTCCAGCAGGAACAGGTCATAGTTCCCGTAGCGATTGTCCCTAAAGACCAGATTATCTCCGAATATCTTCGGTGTGTTCTGGTTGCTGGAGGTGGTGACAAGCTCGCTCTCTATGCCTGTTGATAGGTCGTACATGAACAGGTCGATGTTGCCGTACCGCTTGTCCTCCCAGACTATCCTGTCGCCCCATATTGCCGGGCCGGTCTGGTCGTATTGGTCGGTTGTGACCTGGGTTATTGTCGAGTCCGAGGTGTCAAGGAGATAGATATCCCAGTTGCCAGCTGAGAAATCCTCCCAGACTATCAACTCATCCCATATTACTGGATTGGACTGAATTCCTGGCAGGTCAATTCTTGTAATTGCTCCATTGGTCAGGTCCATCCATGCGATGTCAGGATCTCCATCTGGGTCGTTCTTGTCCTGCCAGGCTATCAGGTTGCCCTGGATGTCTGGGTAATAATATGCTCCTGGTTGTGGGGTAAGTGATATGAATTCCTGGGGGATGCCATCTGACTCCCAATCGAAGAAGTCCATGAGGCTTGATGGGGTCATCTCAGAGCTTGCGTATAGAGAGAGATACCCGATGTTATTGAGCTCTAGTGCCTGGGTCTGAGGATCTTGAGCTTGAGAGTTGTAAAGGTGAATGGCATTCTCCTGACTCTGGCCAAAGAATTCCTCATCGACCCCCTCGGATGAATGGATGATCATGAAGTTTCCAGGCTGAAAGATGGGCAGTTCTGGTATGGTGTAGCTGACCATCTCCTCGTTGATAATGACCCAACCATTCACTACTGCAGGGTAGGACCCGCTGTTGAATAGCTCGATCCAGCTCTCATCCCCAAACATCAGTTCGTTGATGACCACGCCTGAGTAGAGGTCGCGGACCTGATATGTGAAATCCGCTTCCATGGAGCAAAAGATGGTCAGCTCTCTGCTCTGCTGAAGGCCATTAATTGTGGTAAAGGTCTGAAACGGGTTGAAGCTGTCATGGGTCTGGCTTGTTTTTTGAGAGACCAGCACCCTTAGAGTTGCCCTGCCGTCTGCTGCTGTTGACCCGAAACTCTCCTCGCCCTCCAGGTTCGAGACCATTACACTGACGCTTTCAAGGGGGTTGTTTGTAGAATCTGTAACATGGTAGGTGAGGTATTCCCACTGCTGGATAAAAGAAGCATCGTCCAGAATGGTGACAACGTGACCGTTCAGGGGGGTGTTGGTTCTTGATAGGTCAGACCCCTCATCAAGGACGAGGCCATCAGTGTTATCGAAAATGGTGGAGTTGGTAAGCTGGATGCCTGTTGCTCCGATCAAGGTCATGGCCGCATCTGAATTGGAGCTGATGTTCACATCCGTTACCCTAACATCGGTCACATCCTGGAGCTTAATGCCGGAATTGAAATTATTTTCGATCTGGCTATGAGCTATTACCGTGTTGGTTCCTGAGCCAATAAGCCAGATGCCTTCCTTGTTTCCAGTCAGGGTACAGTCCTCAACCACCAATCCACCTGCGCTCGAAAGAATCCCACTCCATCCATTCTTCACTGTGAAGCCCTGCAAAGTGACTCCTGGCGCGCTGATATGGACGGTGTTGGGTTTGAGAGGGTTGTTCATGTCTCCCCTGATTATGGTCTCTTCCCTGGCTTCTCCTATCAGGGTCAGGGACTTTGAAATTGAAATGCTTTCAAGGTATGTACCTCTATGAACATTGATCACATCGCCATTGTTGGCGGCTTCCACAGCCGCTTGAATTGTCTTGTAGCTTTCTGATGGGCCAACGTTCAGGGTCTGCCCTTCGGCTGAAAAAGAAAGGGCTGAAAAGGTCGATGTGACCAACAACGCCACCACCAGCAGTAGCACTTGCCTACGAGCCTGCATGTCCACTCCTTGTATGTATTCTATGAAACCAGTGCTATATATAAAGCACTGTATGGTTGTCTAAATGCAAAAACATCCTCATTCTCGTGCGATAACATCAAAAACGCAGTGCACTCCGCAGGCGCCAATGATGGAATCATCGTTTTTTGGGTCAAGTTCCCTAGGGTTTTGCTGCATCTGTGTGGGCCTATCATTTCTCACTCTGGGAAATCGGGAAAATATAAATAACGTGGATAATATATGCTTAACGCAGGTGTGCCAGCAATAATTGCTTCATGTAAGTCAGGAAGAATAAACATGGATGAAATCGCATCAGAGAGAAAGTCTAAGGTTCCGATTATCGAGGAGGTGCAGTGATGGGTAAACCTTATATCGATGTTCCCGAAGGAAAGATCGCTGAGTTCTGTCGAAAATGGAAAGTTCGTGAATTTTCGCTGTTCGGCTCTGTGCTTCAGGGAGGGCTTCGTCCAGACAGCGATGTTGATGTCATGGTGGACTTTGAACCCGATGAGGTACGTAGCCTCTTTGACCAGCTTTCGATGATAGATGAGCTCAAGGAGATTTTTGGACGTGACATTGACCTGCTAACACGCCATGCAGTGGAACAAAGCCGTAACCACATTCGCCGCAAAGCCATATTATCCACGATGGAGCCGATTTATGTCTCGTGATATGGCTTATCTTCTTGACATTCTACTTCACGCAAACGATGCGCAAGATTTCATAATTGATATTGACAAAGACTCTTTTCTATCGGATCGGAAATGCCAGTTAGCTGTTATTCGCTGCCTTGAAGTGATGGGCGAGGCTGTAAAACGGTTATCAGTTGATGTTCAAAAGGCACATCCAGAGATTCCATGGTCAAAGATTGCAAGGATGCGGGATATACTGATCCATGCCTACGATAGTGTGGACTTGGTCGAGGTGTGGGGCACTGTTAAGCATGATATACCTGAGCTGATTTCTAGCCTGAAGCAAATAATTCCAGCAGAGAATGAAATCTAACAACTAAATATCATACTCAATAATTGCATATCGCTCATTATATTGCGTTATCTGTGGCCAAGCCTAGCCTTTGACAACACCCAAGGGTACCATTTTGGCAACCAGTTTAGAAATGCCAGCTCCATGGGCAACGCCTACAACGTCATCCACTCGCTTGTATGCCAGCGGCGCTTCTTCAGCCACCACTTTGGGGCTTTTTGCCTTAACGTAAATCCCTTGCCTTCCTAGGTCGTTGATGATCTGGTCTCCTTTCCATCTCTTGATAGCGGCGCTTCTTGACATCACCCTTCCAGCACCATGACAGGTGGAGCCGAATGTCTCCTTCATTGCCTTGTCTGTGCCTGCCAGAAGATAGCTGGCAGTGCCCATGTCTCCAGGGATCAGCACAGGCTGCCCTACATCAGAGTATCTGGACGGTATGTGAGGGTTTCCCGGGCCAAAAGCCCTGGTCGCGCCTTTGCGGTGGACATAGACCTCAGTCTTCTTGCCCTCTACCAGATGCTCCTCTTTTTTTGCAATGTTATGGGCAACATCGTAAACGATATGCATTCTAAGATCCTCTGCGCTGGTTCCAAGAACGCTCTCGAAGGATTCACGGACCCAGTGAACAATAAGTTGGCGGTTGGCCCAGGCAAAGTTAGCGCCTGCTGACATTGCTGCATAGTAATCCCTGGCCTCTGGCGAGTTAACCGGTGCGCATGCTAGCTGTCGGTCAGGCAGTACCATGTTGTATTTTTTTGTTGCTCTTTCCATCTGCAAAAGATAGTCCGTACAGATCTGATGCCCTGCTCCTCTGGAGCCGGTGTGTATCATTATCACAATTTGGCCGGGTTCTTTAATGCCGTAGGCTTTTGCAGCTTCGGTGTCGAGTATCTCCTCGACCTTTTGGATCTCAAGGAAATGGTTGCCAGCCCCCAGGCTTCCAAGCTGTGGCGCACCTCTCTTGAATGGCTTGTCCCCTACTTTTAAGGAGTCTGCCGAGGTCATGCAACCGTTCTCTTCCAGGTAGGTCAGATCCTCATCCCAGCCGTATCCGTTCTCCACTGCCCATCCTGCACCATGGTCAAACACATCAGCCAGCTGATTTCGCTCAAGGCGTATCTTGCCCTTGGAACCCAGGCCAGATGGGACGTTCCCGAACATTGAATCGATCAGAGGCCTGATCTTGTCCTTTACATCCTCGATCCTCAGGTCAGTTCGCAAAAGCCTGACTCCGCAGTTGATGTCAAATCCAACCCCACCAGGGGAAATTACCCCGTCGGTTGCATCAGTAGCCGCAACCCCACCAATCGGGAATCCGTAGCCCCAGTGAATGTCAGGCATGGCCATTGCGTTCCCAACGATACCGGGTAGGCAGGCCACATTGGCAACCTGCTCCAGGGCGTTATCCTTGACAAGACTCTTGAGCATGTTCTCATCGACGAATATCTTGCCTGTGGTGTTCATATCCAGATTGCCCTTTTCTCCCTTGTAGTCCTTGGGAATGGTGTATCTGAAATCATCCAATTTTTCTAGAGGCCCGTTCCATCTCATAGTAATTCACCTGCCAGGATAGCTTGACACAATTGGACAGGGCTGTAATAAACATACCGCTGGAGCCATTTTTACCACAACACTCTCAGAAGCATTGGTCGAGGCCGCACTGGACGCATTCGACATGGCGCTGCATTTGCCGAGGAATGTTGGGAAAGAATGAGAAGTTGTTAAAAGGAATAGCCTATGGATATTGCAGTGCTGGGCAGGCAAGTCAGAATTCCTCGATAAACATGTAGAACTGCTGGTATGTCTTCTTTGCATGTTTGAGTATAAGCTGGTAGTATTTTTTTCTGTTTCCACCAGCGAGTCCTTTATTGATGGCGTTGAAATAGGCTCTGGTCTGCTCAGAATATATGATGATAGGGAAGTAACCATTGCTCATCAGGATCTTATTCATCAGCATCCTGCCTGTTCTTCCATTCCCATCAAGAAATGGATGTATTCCCTCGTACTTGAGATGAAAATCCAGAGCAAGCTTAATGGGGTGCTCTGACCGCTTTTTGCTCTGATAGACCTCAAGAAGCTTTTTAAGTTCAGACTCGACAAGCTCTGGAGGTGTGGTTTCTGTGTTGTTCACAACATTGGCCACTTTTTTAAAACCCCTGGGATATGCCTCTCCGCTCGACATCGTCAGGTTCTTTGTAAGGATGTAGTATAATCTCTTAATGGATGGGATGTTAAACTTGAACTCAGCCCTCATGTAATCCATTGCATCTATTGAATTGTAAACTTCCTTGACCTCGTTTGCATTCTGATACTTGCTAGAGCCGGTCTCGATAATTTTTCTTACCTCGTCGGCAGGAATTTTCGACCCTTCGATCCTGTTGGAGTTGAATATGAACTCCTTTGCAAATTCAATCAGAACGGCATCCTTATTTTCCTTTATCTCCAATAGATTTTCAATCTGGATGGACATTAATTCTACGTCTTGCAACAACTGGTCATTGTAGATGAGGTCAAGCTCCTCCAACAGGGGAATTCTAAGCTCAAACTCCTTCCTAGATATTGAGTCCAGGTTCTTCCTTAGATACTCTCGTTTATCCATTGTGGAGACATTTTTACCTATATGCTCGGATATCCTAAAGGACTGCCCCATCAAGCTGAACTTCTTGACAAAAGACACATACTGGGCATCTTTTACCTTCTTTATCTCCAAATACGACATATTAAGGCTATCAAGGAAGCCTCCCTATATTAATTTTTACCCTGCAGGCAGAAAAAACCTCAACATTCTCACCACTATGGGCAGGAATCCATGCCCTCATATCTTAGTCGCTTATCCGAGTGTCCACTATTTGGGGTGCAGTCCAACTTAGCTTTCTTTCCTGATTTGTCTAATGAATGGGTTCAATTAAGTCCGGAGTTCCCTGCATGTAGGCGAGAAACAGTGATTAACCCTAGATGCAGGCTACATGCACGGCCCATCCTTATATGGCATCTGCTAGATTTGCAGTATGATGATAAGTTTGCTAGGATTGACATCGGGTGATTAGAAAATAGGAGAGGAATGCATGACTCAAGATATAAGAGAAGATAATAATCGTGATTTGGTTGGTGACAGTGATCAGGTTGCTAGTCGAGACAAAGTTGGCGACTATGGGCAGGTTACCCCTCTTGGTGAGCTTGAGCGCAAACAGCACGAGCCTGGGCCAATTAGTCTGGCAAGGCTACAGAAGCAGGAGGAAAAGGCAAAAGCAGCTAAGAAAAGCACCTCTGTCCTGCTAACTTTGTTCGTGGTCTTGGGTGTACTGGTCACTGCAGGCACTATTGCATACAATGCAGATGATCTGTACATGTTCGACAAGAACACCGCTACCGTTCTGTTCCCGGACAGTATAATGTCAGGGGAGGAGAACTCGTTCATGATCTCCCTTGCCACAATGGACGGGCTGCCTAAGGGTGGCGAGTCAGTAATGGTCGAGCTTTTAGGGCCTAACGGGACAACGAGCATTCTTTACCAGGGCAGTACAGATAGCCAGGGAATGGCAAGGCCGGTATTCTCGGTGCCGCCTGGGGAATACCAGGCTCGAATAAGGGTCACAGCTGGCTCTGAGGTATTGGAGAGGAATATCACAGTGGAGGACACTGTCAAGCTTTTCGTTTCAACTGACAAGCCGATCTACCAGCCTGGGCAGACAATACACCTGAGAACTCTTGCCTACCAGGGAATAATTCCCCAGGCAACTGTGCTAAATGCCACCTACCAGATAACAGACCCCGACGGCAATAAGATATTCAGGACCGATATTGAGCCAAACGAGTTCGGTGTTACCAGCTTGAACTATTCACTCTCGGACCAGCTACCTCTAGGAACCTATGAGATCGATGTGACTGTGGACGAGAAAACGGTGCAAAAGAGCGTACTGGTAAACAGATACGTGCTTCCCAAGTTCAGGCTAAGCCTCCAGGGTATCAGGAGCTGGTATACAGCTGATGAGGCGATATCTGGCACTGTGGATGCTGCTTATTTCTTTGGAAAGGACGTGGTTGGCTCGGTTGAGCTGACTGCCAGGGTGTATCGGGGGGT
>JAUVCJ010000279.1 GCA_030595765.1 Thermoplasmatota archaeon
GGAACCACGAGCAGGAGGATTATTCTCCGTTCGCACTGGAAATGGACGACACCGGAGCAGTGAGGCCAATAACCCGCTCAACCAGGGCGCCCTTCCCAGTAACGGTTTATGGTGCCATTCTGCAATACGATAACCTTCTGGATGGAGCTTTTGTCACGATCACCATCGCCAACGACACAGGCCAGAGATATTACAACCTCACATTTGCAGAGCCAACCTACACCTACAATTACTTCAATAACTCAATAACGGTCAACGATGGGGAGTTCATATTTGTTAACGTAACGCATGAGAACTGGGCAGGTTCTGGATGGGCTGTGGCCAAGTTAGCTGAAGCTACCTACAAGATTAACGTTACATTGGAAGAAAACCCTCTTGTGATTACAGAATTACGGGACTCTCCAAACTTTATCGAAGAGGTGGAGATCTACAATACTGGCAATTCTATCATCGATATCACCGGCCATTACCTTGTGACGGAGGATCAGACCATTGCCATCTCAACCCTTGGCACCAATCCTGGTTTCTTGGCCCCTGGAGAGGTAGACTCTCTCGTCCTTGAACCATCCGAGGATGTTCTTGGTAATGAGGCCGACATCGTTAACCTGATCAATAATCTTGGCTACTCCTATGACCTAGTGGCCTACGGTTATGAAGGCACCAGCCCTGACCCATTGTTTGGCGAGTCCATTGCTTTGAACCTAACCACATCCGAGTTCAACAGAGAACCCACTCCTGCCTTTGGCTCTGTTCAGGATATCGAACCCAGGAACTGGAACTCTGAGGTTGTGCTCAACGAGGTTCTGGCCAGCACTACTTATCCTAACCAGAGATATGTGGAGCTATATTATTTCGGTTCCGGTTCCATTGATATTGGAGGTTTCAAGATAGTGGTGGATGCAGAATATAGCATTCCTGTAGGAACTACACTGGATAGTGATTGTAGGTTCTATGTTTTGGATAACCGCGAGGGTTTATTCCCTGCTAGCTTTGACCTCGATTCTTCAGCAGATAACGTATATCTGTACAACTCCACTGGATATCTTTTGGACGAGGTTGGGTGGATAACTGCCGTTACAAGAGGCACCTCCATCGGTAGGGTCCAGAATGGAATGGGTGAGCTTATCGGCTTTGATGATTATTCATCATACACTGCTGGATGGGACCTCAGCATGGAAGCTACACAGATGAAGTCCAATGCCCAAGCCCTTCCAGAGCTCTCCAACATCACTGGAGAAGATAGAGAGGATGGCTTTGGATGGTCTATTGCCAGCACTGACGATCTGGATGGCGATGGCTTCCCAGACATCCTTGTGGGAGCGCCCTACCATGATGTTTTTAACGGATCCAGATATTTCATGCTTGATGACAATAGCGTCATCGCAAACAACTTAACAGCCTCCTCAGGCGGCGTCAACGGACCAGGCGGCTTCATCGACCTGCCAGATAATGGGCCAGTGGAGGAGATGTTTGCTTCATGGATCACACCTCGCTATAGTGGCAGTGTCGACCTGACTGGAACATGGCACTTCAATGTCACAGCCGAGAACGCGGGTATTGTGGGAACTTTCTGTGATGGGTTCCTTTTTGCAAGGGTCTGGGTCTACGATGGTGCAACATCACGTTTGCTCTTCCAGACAGAGCGTGGCGATGTGAACATAGCAGCCCTTACATGGGCCACCCCAACTGATATTACCTGGGAGCACGAGCACCTGACCAACAGCATTGATGCATCTCCAGGGGATAGACTCCAGGTCGAGATATGGTTAGACCGCCCCACTGGTGCACCTATGGGTGGGAACTACCGGATTCATTTTGACGACACAACGAATGATTTCAACTCCAGTTTCGTGGTTCCAGAGACCATGCCCGATGCTGGAGCAGTATACATGTTCAGCGGCGACAAGCACGCAGGCGGCGCTCTCCAATCCAAATATGCAGATGCCAAGTTCACAGGTGAGCATGCTGGCGACCTGTTCGGCTGGTCACTTGACGGAATAGCTCCGTATGGCGGGGATTATCTCCCGTCGGTTGTAAGCGAGACCGAGGACATGAACGCTACTGGCACGAATGGCCAGCGTAAAATTGTGCGCACCGATGAAGGCGACATCTATGTGGTTTTCAGAAAGCAGGATAATAATATTCCATCCACTTATAGGATATATTTGGCAGTTTCAGAGGATGATGGCGCAACCTGGTCAGATCCAGCTT
>JAUVCJ010000130.1 GCA_030595765.1 Thermoplasmatota archaeon
AACCGCTCTACTGCATGCTTCTTGGTGCAACCGGCGCCGCCGTGGATCTGCAGTGCATCGCGTGTTACCCTGCCAGAGACCTCAGAGGCGAACAACTTTGCCATGGCTGCCTCGGTTGTGAACCTAGCACCTGTATCCTTGGTGTATCCTGCCTTGTATACCAGGAGTCTAGCAGCCTCTATCTGGGTGGACATGTCTGCGATCTTCCACTGGATGGCCTGGAATTTGGAGATCGGTTTTCCTGAAATAATTCTTTCCTTGGAGTAAGCTATTGCTGCTTCGTAGGCACCTTGAGAAATACCCAAGGCCTGGGCAGCGATTCCGATCCTGCCACCATCAAGGGTGCCCATTGCGATCTTGAAACCGTCGCCAATATTTCCCAGTATGTTCTCTTTTGGGACGACCATGTCCTGATAAATCAGTTCGGCCTGTACTGAACCACGAATACCCATCTTCTTCTCAAGGGTGCCGATGGTATAGCCTGGATAATCAGCTTCGATGATGAAGGCAGTGATCCCTCTTGCACCTGCGCTCTTGTCTGTCATGGCAAAAGTTATGGCTGTCTGGTTTTGAGAGCCGTTGGTGATGAATATCTTGGCTCCATTGATAACAAAGTTATCTCCATCTTCAATTGCAACGGTCTGTTGAGACCCTGCATCTGTGCCAGCATTCGCCTCAGTTAGGGCAAAGGCTCCGAGCTTCGTTCCATTTGCAAGAGGTATTAGATATTTTTGTTTCTGTTCTTCAGTACCCCACTTCTGCAGTGGATAGCATGCCAGCGAGTTATTCACAGACATTGTAACGCCATGCGAACCGCAAACTCTGGATAATTGCTCGATCGCCAGTATGTAGCTGATGGTGTCGCGTCCCATTCCTCCGTATTCCTTGGGGACCATCATTCCCATGAAACCCATCTGTCCCAGTTCCTTTACGGTCTCTGAGGGAAATCTTGTTGTCTCGTCAATCTCGGCTGCGATCGGGGCAATCTTTTGCTCTGCAAAATCCCTTGCCAATTTCTGGATCTGAAGTTGTTCCTCTGTTAGTGCAAATTGCATAGTTGTCCCCTCGAACTGTTGGATGATTAGCTTGCAAGCAATTGAGTATTATGAATGTTTCGTGTCAGAGCAAATAAGAACTGGATTGAATCACTTAGATTTTGAGCAAGATTTGGATCTGCTTTTAAGTGGCATTGACCCATGAAATTCTATTGTCTGCATTGTTTTGAGCCATGAACTTGCCCAAGCTCTTTTCTTCCTCGATCCTAAGAAGCTCAATGAGCTTGATTAGACCGGGAATAGTTGCGTTCAAAAGGTCAACATCAGCTTTTTTAAGGCACGTTTTAATGAATGGTGATAATTCATCAACATCATCGACCATTGCAAGGAAGATGAAGTCCTGGATGATCTTTTTTGAAATGTCCTTCATGTGGATCCTTTCATCAAAGTGAGAGATATGCCTAAGGGAGCGTGGGTCGTAACCTTTTGAAACCAGAAGTTGTAGCCCAAGTTCTGTAAATCCATTCTGGACATTGAGGCCAGTTTTAGCACTGGAAAGGAAACAGGAGAACCCAAAGGGCTTGAAAACCTTTTCAAGGTCCTTGAGCTGAAGCTCCATCTGGTCTTTTAGGTCGGATTTGTTGCCAAATATGATTATGGGTACTTCGCCGGTAGAACCAGTTCTACCCTTTAATAGGGGATACCAGTACTCAACCAGGCTTTTTAATGTCCCCATTCTGGTCATGTCCGCGACCATAATGACTCCGTTAATTCCTGCAAAAGCCGAAAGCCTGACTGCCGAGTCCTCTTTCTGGCCATAAAGATCCCATATCCCGAAATTCAGCGATATTTGTCTCTCTCGTTGCCTGAACCTTACCATTTTTTGAGATATGCGGACACCAATGGTTCGCAGGTATTTCTCATCAAAGGTGTTGTGGACGTAGTTATTGATAAGACTGGTCTTGCCAACGGCGCCATCACCCAAGAGGACGATCTTTCGCTTTATTTCCTTGGTTTCCATTGTTCAACACCTAGGCTGATTGATGATATTATACTTGTCCCCAGCATCGTTTAAACCAAGAGATATTGTAAGAGTGGGCTCATAATAGATTATCTTTGATGGCAGAAGTATTAAAACTAATGCCAAATCAACTGAGGCCTATTATCTCGCCATCATCCAACATGTCGATGTTCTCTGCAGCAGGTTTCCTTGGAAGTCCTGGCATGGTCATGATCTCTCCTGCTATAGGGATGACAAAACCTGCTCCTGCCGACAATCGTACTTCCCTGATGTGCATCTTGAAGCCGTCTGGAACACAAAGCAGTTTCTTATCGTCAGAGAATGAGTACTGTGTCTTTGCTACACACAGGGGGAGATCACCATAACCCAGCTTCTCCCATTTTTTTATGTCCCTTTTAGCCTTGGGTGACAACACAACTTCGGTTGCGCCGTACACTCTTTTTGCAAGCATGTTCATCTTCTCTTTCAAGCCCAGGTCAAGAGGGTAGGCAAATTCAGGGGTCTTCTCGTTGACAAGCGGGATTAGGGCCTTGCCCAGCTCCAACCCACCCTCTGAGCCATTTGCATGCACAGTTGTAGGAGCGCAACGGAACCCTTTGGAGCCACAGAGCTCCATTACCTTTTCTATTTCAGCAGGAGAATCCTGTTCATGAACATTCAAGGCTATCAAGGGCTCAAAACCAAAACCTCTCATATTTGCCACATGCTTCTCAAGGTTTGGGAAACCTCTTTCTAGAGCTTGGATGTCCTCAACGAATAGCTTCTTTTTGGGAACCCCGCCGTGATACTTCAAGGCCTTGATGGTTGCCACAAGTACTACAGCTCCAACTTGCAGACCTGTTGTTCTACAAAATATGTCAAAGAACTTCTCACCTCCAAGGTCGGAACCAAAGCCAGCCTCAGTTACATAGTAATCAGCTAGATGAAGCCCCAGCCTTGCAGCAATAAGAGACGAGGTACCATGGGCAATGTTGGCGAACGGGCCGCCGTGTATGAGTGCTGGGGTATTATCAATGGTCTGTACCAGATTCGGCATCATAGCATCCTTGAGCAGTACAGTCAATGCTCCAGCTGCCTTCATGTCAGAAGCGAATTTAGGGGTGCCGTCAATGCTCTGACCTATCATGATGCGGTCTATTCGCTTGCGTAGGTCTGCCCTGTTCTCACTAAGGCAAAGGCATGCCATAATCTCGGATGCTGCTGTTATGTCAAAATGGTCCTCATCCACCATGCCATTGGCCCTGTCCCCAAGCCCAACAACGATGCGGCGAAGCGACCTATCATTCATGTCCATGACTCTAGGCCAAGTGATCTCCCTCGAATCCAGTAGGAACTTGTTGTTATAGTGCATCGAGTTGTTGATGAGAGCTGAAAGCAGGTTATGAGCAGTAGATATGGCGTGCATGTCTCCTGTGAAATGCAGGTTAATATCTTCCATTGGGAGAACTTGAGAGTAGCCTCCACCTGCTGCACCGCCTTTTATCCCAAACACTGGCCCCAAAGAAGGCTGTCTCAAACCAACAATTGTGTTGTGGCCGAGTTTGTTCATAGCCATTGCAAGGCCTATTGCGACAGTTGTTTTACCCTCGCCAGCCGGGGTAGGGCTCATGGCTGTGACAAGTATCATCTTACCCTTCTTTTTGGTCAGGTCCATTCCAGAAACGTCAATTTTAGCTTTGTACTCGCCACATCGGATATTGGCATCTGGCGCTAACCCTGCCTTTTGAGCAATGACGTCGATAGGTTCCAGCTTGGCATTTCTCGCGATCTCAATGTCGGGGATCATGTTCCTACCAATGCGAAAGGAATAGATAAGTTTGACGAAAAAAGTGCTCTATTTCCAAATTTGACGAAATGATGGGTGCTTTACCTGTTTTAACTCGCTCTCCTGCTCAGATTAAAAAATGATAGTTGCAGCGTTTGAGAGTGTCAGCCCTCTCTAAGCTGGTCAATCTTGTCGAATGCAAATCTCAAATGCGGGATAATTATGGAACCGCCTACCATCATGGCGACATTAAGGGCATCGTAAAGCTCCTCGTCGGTATATCCCAATTCGATGCAGCGCTCCAGGTGGTAAAAGATACAGTCATTGCATCGAAGTGTGGTTGATGCCACAAGACCCAACAGTTCCTTGGTCTTTGTGTCCAGTGCTCCATCCATATAGGTGCGGCGGTCAAGAGCAAAGAACCTCTGGATGGGCTTATGACCACTCTCCTCTATTCTTTTGTTCATTCTTTCTCGATATTCACGAGCTTTTTTGATGTCATCTATGTCTGGGGTCATTTGTGGGTCTCCGCAAGGTTCCTATGAGCCTCATTGTGGGGTTGGAAGTTATTAAGCCTTGAGATGTCGCTCATTGGACAAAATATACTAACGAGAAGTATTAAATATTTAGTAAACGAATGTGTTTACAGATACTATGCCGCAAGTCCAAGTACGAGTTCCTGACAATCTGCTGGAGAGTTTGGATGAATGGATCGATGAGGGCCGTTTTAAAAGCCGAAGTGATGCGATCAGAATTGTCTTAAGCCAGTATGAAGAAAGGGAAAAGACAAGAGAGTTCTACAAATTGATATACAAGCGAAGCAAAGATGCAGAGAAACACCCAGAATATCTTATTTCTCTGGAATAGTGCATTATTCAAGTAGAATCATTCATGTATAATCACCATAGGAGCAGAACTGATGACCTATTCCATATTACTCCATCCAAAAGCCAATGATTTTTTGCAAAATCTTGATAACCAACTCAAAGAACGAATCAAGAATAAATTACATGTATTGAGCTCTGATCTAGAACATGGAGATAAATTGAAATACTCTCTATTTCGGCAGGTCAGAATTGGAGATTACCGTGCCATCTATGAGATCAAACGAGACTCCCATAGAGTCATCGTGCTATTTATTGGACATCGAAAAGATGTATATGACGATTTTTCAAGACTGTTATGAACATGTTGCCGAATTTACACTCAATGTTGTTCGCTAATTTGATTGAGTGAAATTTGATTGAGTAAAACATTGGACTTATCCCAATATAAAAGTCCTGGCTATCCAGCAGAGGCAAACTATTATTAGAGCAAAGCTCCTGGTGGTGTTTCCGAGGCCACACTATGGACCCCGAACTTGAGAACCCAAAAACAGGCATGAGCTCTTTTCCAAAACAATTCTGGATTGTAAATACCCTAGAATTGTTCGAAAGGGGTGCCTACTACGGTATGATGTCGATCCTAGGTCTACATGTTGTTTACAACTTACATATCTCCTCGGCTGCATGGGGCGGTCTCTATGCCTTTTTGATCCTGCTTCTGTATTTTGTGCCATTGGTGTCAGCTGCACTTGCCGAGAAATATGGTTACCAACGATTTCTTGTAGTGTCGTTTTGTATGCTTCTAAGTGGCTACTTTTTCATGGTCGTAGTAGCAAACCTACCAATGTTCATCATGGCCATATTACTGCTAGGGATCGGTGCTGGAGCCTTTAAACCCATAGTATCCGCAACTATTGCCCATATCACCACTGAAGACCAACGAAATATGGGATACTCCGTTTATTACTGGATGATCAACCTTGGAGCCTTCCTTTTCCCCTTGATCATTGGGTTCCTGATAGGTGATGACAAGTCCCTGTATACGTTTGTTTTCCTACTGGCCGGAACCATGATAGTAATGAACGTCATTGTGACGATAGTTCTCTATAAGGACCCAATTAAAAGAAACGATGAAATAAGCGTTCCTAACGCCATCCTGAAGATAGTTCCTGCGCTTAAAGACAAGAAATTTGTTATCCTGCTTTTGATGTATTCTGGTTTCTGGTTCATGTTCGGGGTGAATCATAGCTTTCTTCCGCTATACATGGTTGGATTCCAACGAATGCCTGACTGGTTCGTTCCTGCATTTTTGGCCACTGTAAACCCTGGAACCATCATATTGGTAGGTCCATTTTTGGGCAAAGCTGTTGAGAGGTTCGAGTCCCTGAAGGTCATGATATTAGGAATGACTATTTTCTGCATAGGCCTATTAACTCTTGCTTTGAGCAACGGAGCTGAACTTTTTATTGCAGGTATCCTCATCTTTTCAATTGGCGAATTCATAACTCACCCAGGCTTTATCAGCTATGTCTCGAAAATTGCTCCTAAAGATAAGGTAGCCATCTATATGGGTTGCATCTTCATTTCAACAGGCCTTGGGAACGCAGTTGGTGGATTCATTCATGGCATATGGTACTCGATCTTTGTTGAGTCGTGGTTCCAGCCAAAATTCTTCTTTTCAGCCATCGTATCTGTAGGTTTGCTCACAATTGCAATGTTCCTGATCTACAATCGCCATTACTCACGCAAGGCGCAAACTGAAGGCGCAGGGAAAGAAGACAATGCACAAGCTAATGGATTGGACAAGCCTATCACAACCAAAGGAAGCCCTCTATCGTCCTTGAGGAAGGGTGGGTTCTGGGAGTCGCCAGTTACTCCAATAGCAGTTATTGCATTGATACCTGTATTGCTCATGGCTGGGTTTGCCATGGGAACCGATGTATACTATCCGCCTGAGGATGAGATAATACCAGGCACCCCCGGAGTTCTGGATTGGTCAGCCTACAGCGCAAAGAACACAAGCCTGGGTCTAGAGAGCGGATACCTGGATGCCGAGACCGAGGTAACCCAGACCCGCGATGTCGTCAATGAGAATATCTATACCGTTACATTCGTTCTTACTTGGCAGGATGAAGCTGATAGCGAAGCACCCACCCAATTTGGCATAGTATTTCCATACGAGA
>JAUVCJ010000018.1 GCA_030595765.1 Thermoplasmatota archaeon
ATTGCACCAATTGCAATATTGCGTGCCCTGCTTCGTGTTTTTCTTCTCGCCGACCCGTTTCGAGCAGTAGGTGAGTGGCGATAAATCGCCACGAACCAGTGCTCCACAGGAGCACCAGGGGGCGGGTGCCAAGCACCTATAGGCTCAGCGGAGAACGAACGAGGCGTAGCCGAGTGAGTTAGTGCGGAGCAACGCGACGCACGTAAACGGAAGGTATGGGGAGGTCAGATGCCTCGCTTGTGTGAGGAACGCTGTGAGCAACGACACCTCGTTGCGAACAAGTGCGGAGTGAAACGACGCACGCTGGCCAGAGGCCAGAGTACGTGACTTAAGGAGAGGCGAGAAACAGATCAAGCGAAGTGTAGAAATAAAAATGTGCAGATACGTAACGTTTAATTAGTGTTAGTTACTATTATTAACTACAACTAATGAGGGATAACAATGACTAAGGCTTTAGTAAATCTAAGTGAACCCGGAAATCGAGTACTCAATATAGTGAAAGCAAAATTTGGATTAAAAAACAAATCAGAAGCAATTGAGTATATTATACAGGTTTACGAAGAAGACAATTTAGAACCTGAGTTAAAGCCCGAATTTATTAAAAAGATCAAGAGAGTGAGTAAAGAAAAACCTATACGAGTAGATTCCTTTTCTAAACGATATGGGTTGGACTAAATGTATTTTCTTGATATTGAACCTTCAGCTGATAAAATATTTCAGAAATTAGCAAAGAAGGATAAAGAACAAATGCGAAGAGTCGAAACGAAAATCCAACAGATTTTAGTAGAGCCATATCACTATAAATCTCTGCGGAAACCTCTTGAAGGATATCGTAGAGCTCATGTAGGTTCTTTCGTCATCACTTACAAAATTGATGACGAAAATATGTCGGTTATTATTATTGATTATGATCATCACGACTATATTTACAAAAGATAAATAATCTGTGCATTTCAACTGAGGTTCGTTTCTCGCCTCTCAGCGACGAGCAGAAGGTGAGGGGCGATGAACCATCGCCCCGACCCAGGGCTCCAGAGGAGCCCAAGGGGGTGGGTGGCAACCGCCAGTAGGCTCAGCACAGGAGCGTTAGGTGTGGGGAGGACCGATGCCTCGCTTGAGTGAGGAACGCTGGTAAAGCCGGAGTACCGCAACCAACGAGAAAAGCTTACTTTTCGAGCAAGGGCACGAACGTGCCCGCAGGTTGCAAAGAAAGGCTTATAGACTTTCGAAGCAATACTTTATCCAAGAGCTGGCCATGCCAGCTCTGATTCATTGCTCCCTAGGAGCAATGTTAGAAGCGCCTATGCGCTTCTATTCGGTGCTCCTCCTGGAGCACCTCAGTGCGGAGTATGTGACTTCTCTTAAGGGTGGAATTGGAGTTTTCCGTTATTTTAAGTTCTATTGTCGATATTTTAATATAGTTGTACTCGCATGTAATACATTGTATTACAATGACTACGACTGTAAGTATAAGATTACCAGACGAAATTGCAAGCCGACTTAATGGCATTGCGGTATCAGCAGACAGATCCAAATCCTATCTAATAAAAAAGGCAATAGTACAATATATTGAAGAGTATGCTGATTTACAGATAGCATACGATAGGATGCACGATGCCAATGATAAAACGATTAGCTCTGCTGAAATGAGGAAGCTTCTTGCCAACGGAAATTAAATACAAATCCTCCGTTTTCAAGGATTTGAAAAATATTGGCAACCCGCATAATACCCGAGTTATGGATAAGCTTGAAAAAACCCTTTCTAATAATCCTGATAAAGGAGAAGCCATGAAAGGCAGATATAAAGGAATTTTCAAGCTCAGAATAGGTGAGTATCGAGTACTTTATCGGAAAATACCTGAAGGAGTTGAAATACTCCAAATTCAGATCCGCGGAAAGGGGTATCGCAAATAGAGTCCAATTCCACCCTCTAGTGACGAGCAGAAGGGGGAGGGCGCAAAGCGCCTGAAGGCTCAGCGCAGGAGCACATGGGGGAGGGAACATGATTTAAGGCTCCCAAGGGGGTCAACTCCTTTTGGCAGACCACAGCTGGCCTTCAGGCCGCGCGCAAAAAATCACAAGTTGAGCAAGGTGTAAGAACTAGTTAAAAACATTTATATATCATTTTAACTCTAGCTTTACACATGAAGCTCCTTATGCTCTCGCATCTCCTACTATCTGGAGAGATGTCCGTAGGCGAGCTCGCTATTGTGCTGGACATATCAAACACATATGTATCTCTGGTTAGCGATGGGCTTGTAGCTGATGGCTTTGCTCTGAAAGTTAGGAAAGGAAAGAGAGTGATTGTGAGGGCAAATATGGAAAGCCCTTTCGTCCAGAGCTATTTGGGTTTTGCTGTGATTGTAGGGGGATATCCGCCTTACACACCTGTTGACTTCCTGGAGCCAGAGTCTAGGCGTAAGATCCTATGGCAGCTAAAGAATGGAGGAAAGAGCATAAGCGAGTTGGCCAAGATCACTGGTTATTCAAGACCAGCAATATACAGCTCCCTGAAGCCATTCTTGGGCTCAGATATATTATTGGTCGGGAAGGGAAAGACGAAGAAGTACTGCGTGAATGTTGCTTCTCCTCTTTTGAAGCGCTTGTTCGAGGTACTGGATTTCTTCGAATCTGATATTGATCTGCGACCACTTCTTGAAAAAATATCATCTGACCAGAGGGCTGTTGCCCTCAGCATTTTCGGCTCCCAGGCGGCAGGGACAAAGGACAGGCTTAGCGATGTAGATGTATTGGTGATAGTGGGCTCTACAAAGGACAGGGACATTGCCAATGAATACAAGCATTCCAAGCTTCAGCTCAATGTATATTCCAGAAGAGGGATCATACAACTCGTCAGAGCTGAGCCGTGGTTCCTGAAGCTCGTTTTAGAGGGGCGAATATTGAAAGGTGGGAATTTGCTCGATGATTTAATGAGTGTCCCATCGAATCCAGATTATAGCAGGGTAATATCAGAAGTCCGAGATATGTTGGCTAGCATGGACAGATTACCAGAGAGGGAGAAGGCCAGGATAATGATGTACTGCATTCGGACTGCTATTTCAATGAAGCTGTTCCTTGAGGGGGGGCTGAGCCAAAAACGGTTAATGGATACGTTGGCTAAGAGATACCCAGAGTTCAATGCTTATCGAGCCAATAAGAACATAGATCCACAGACATTTGAGAGGTCTAAAAAGAACGTTATGGAGGATATGTTGCATGTCGAAGAAAGGAAAGAAGAAGAGCGCTGAGAGCCTGGAAGCGCAGGCAAGAGCCCATGAGGCTTTATACGGCTCCGACTCTCGAGAGGTAGACGAGTACAGGTTGCAAGCCAGGAAGATCTACGAGAAGCATGGGATCAATCTAAATGGCGAAAAGATAGATGCTAAAGAATTGAAACTACTAGAGAAACGGCTAAAGGAATTCTTGCAGGGAAAGCGAGAAATGGAGGGGGAGCCTACATTCTTCAAGGCTTTGAAGTCCATCGATTTGGAGAAAACGATTGACCTGAGTAATGAGGACGAGAGAAGAAACTATCAAATGCTTGAAAAGCTCGATTACATCAGAGATGGAAAGCTTAGTGGAAAGGGCAGGGAGCTCCTGAAAACGATGGAGAAGTGAATACAAATCTCTAAGGGAGCTGTATTGATTCCCGCCATACCTGGGCAATATATTATTTTAGCTTGTGTCAAAGCAGATCCTGCAACTCTTCAACCAGTTCAGGGTGCCTGTCCCACAGTATCTGGAGTATGTCGAGGATCGATAGCTTGCCAACACCCACTTCTGCCAGGGTGCCTACTATTTTGTCCAGGGTTGCTGGAGCCAGGGTCATCAGCTTTTCCTTTGCCATCCAATCCCGGTATAGTCCGTTCTCAAGCTTGTCCCGCCAGCCAACCTCGTACTTTTGCAGGAACCGGGCTGAGAAGTTTTTGGCCTCGGCGGCCTGGGCTATGACCTCGCCAGCCACCTTTGCAGCAACACAGCCATTGGCAATGCCGCCACCTGTCATGGCGCTTGCCATCCGCGCAGCATCGCCAACTAGCATGAGGCCGTCTTTTACAGTATTTTCAAGGGGCTGTGAGAGAGAGACTCCTCCAGACACCATCTCGGTTGCCTGGCCGCAGGAATAATCCGGATTCTCGGATATCCATTTGTCAAGCAATCGCTTGGGGTGCCCTGGATCAATGCACTTGCTGGCAAGCATCCCGATACCAACGTTCGCCTCGTCAGAGCCCTTTGGGAACACCCACATGTAGCCACCAGCTACGATGTTGTCAAGGAAGAACTCGCAGTAATCTGGATCTGGCTTGACATTGACCAGTCGGTACTGAAATCCTGTTGATATGTCAGAAAGCGGCAGTTTTGTGCTTAGCCCGCCCCATCGCCCGACCTGGGACTCGAAGCCATCGGCGCCAAGGACCACGCCGCAGCGAACCTCGCCCTCTTTACCCTCGTTCAGGGTCTTAACCCCAATAACCGTCTCCCCATCCATCAGCAGGCCGGTAACGGCCGTATGCAATTCAATATTGGCTCCTGCTTTGATGGCCTCGGTTGCCAGGTATTTGTCGAAACGATCCCTTTCTACCACAACCCCGACCTCGGAGCCTGCCATGCGGTCGTCGATCTCCAGCCGACTTCCGCCTGGTGAAATTATACGTGCGCCTTTGACCTCGTGAACCAGCCATTGTGGGTCTGAAACTATCCCAACATCATCGAACCAACGGCGAGCAATGCCTTCACCACACCGGACTGGCGAGCCGATCTCAGGGCGCTTTTCCAATATCAGGACACTCGCCCCCCCAATGGCTGCAAACTTTGCTGCAACGCACCCAGCAGGGCCTGCACCAACAATGACGGTATCGTAATAAGTTTCAGAGATCATGCCTGTTAATAGCTGACCAGTAAATTAATGGTTACGGGTATTTCCGTAGTGCGGATGCAACTCAAATGGACAGGCGGATCTCAGATGGACATGTTTTACTACCAGTCCTCGACCACAGCCCTGCCTTTCCACTCGGATATCGGCACAGAGAACTGTTTCTCCACAGCTTCGCGGTAGAAGGGGCCGCCGTTATAGGCGCAGAACGGAATGATGCGCTGGTCTGGTGTCACGTAGTGGATGTTGCACCGCTTGAGACGCTCGATATCGTAGTTGTAAAGATCCTGGAAATGCATACCGCCAACGAACATAGTGCGCCAGGCGAAATCCCCAACAGAGGATTTATCGCCGCCAACCAGAATTCCCGAAAGTAGCTGAGAGATATCAAGGCCTTCAGGCATCTTGTTCTCGTTGATGAACTCACCGAAATATTTGCTGAAAAGTTTGCCGATCTTCTTTCCATCGAAGTCCTTACTGCCTTTCTTGACGAACATGCTGGCGAGCTTGACCTTCTTGCTGTCAGCAAGCTCCATCATTGCAGCGGTCATTCCTCTTACGTCCACAAAACGCGTTACCGGTGTAGCTTCGTTCTGCTCATTGATGAACAGGTATGAGGCAAGACCGCAGTGTGGGTGGTTTGTGAATGCCAGTTTTGGTTCCCTGAATATCTTGGAGGTCAGGTATGATATAGGAGCTACGATGTGTATTGGAAAGAAATCGTCCTTCTCGAATATGTCAGTCTGAGCCACTAGTCGGTGCACCAAGTCTGGCAGGGTGAATCTCTGGGTTTTAAGCTCATCAAGGTCGATACGGCCTGTGAAGGCTACTGGCTGATAATTCACACCCTTAACGACATCGGAGTTCTCAATGGCAAAGTCCAGGATGGGCCCTACCTGGTCGTCGTTGATGGTATTGAGTATGGTTGGCACCAGTACGGTTGCTAATGGCTTTGGCTTGACGTTTCTGAAGTTCTTCACGACCTGTCTCTTGATGTCTGTCAGGTCTCTACCTCTGCAAGCGATGGTGTCGGCAGACCTTAAGCCATCGAACTGAAGATAAGCGGTGTGAAGTCCGGCATCCACCATCTGTTGGGCGAACTCCGGTTTTTTAGCTGAAGTTATTCCATTGGTCGCTATCTGAACCTGGGAAAAGCCAAGGTCTCTTGCGTTGGATAGGATCTTCAGGAATTCTGGATGAAGTGTAGGCTCGCCTCCAGAGAACTGTATGGCTGTTGTCGGGACTGGCCTCTGAGCCCTTAGGGTCTTCATCATCTTCGTTATCTCATCAGCAGTAGGCTCGTAAACGTAACCTGCCGCATTGGCGTTGGCAAAGCAGACAGGGCACTTGAGGTTACACCGATTGGTAAGGTCCAGGTTAGCAAGCGCAGTATGTGAGGTGTGCCAATTGCAAAGCCCACAATCATCAGGGCAGGCTGTTGCGTGTGGAACCCTGGGGTTATCTACTCCGGTACCATCCAGTGCACCTTCCTCGGCTTTTAGATAGAGTCCCACATCTGACCAGTATACATCCTCAAAAAACCCATGTTCCTTGCAGGTCTTGCTTATCATGACCTTGCCATCTCTCTCAAATATGTCGGCATCTATGACTTTTCGGCACTCAGGACACAGAGACGTTGTGGTCTTGGGAAGTCCCATTTTCAGACTGCTTGGTTTGACAACCATTTGCTTCACCGAACCACCCGATGGTTTGAAATTGTTTTAAATCTTTTGTAGTAGTCACTGCGACAAATTGACCCAGAGGGCGAATATCACACCCATTCTCCATAAAATCGGACAGTACAGCGACTTTCTAGAATCGTAAGTTTCTCGAACAGGAAGTTAAAGCGTCTAGTATTTCCTCGAATAGGGAGTTAAAGTCTCTAGAATTTCCTCGAATAGGACGTTAATGCCTCTAAGATATTCTCGAATAGGACGTTAAAGTCTCTAGGATTTCCTCGAATAGGACGTTAAAGTCCCTAGGGTTCCTCAAATAGGAAAGAAAAATAGTTTAGGATTTTCCTCGTAAGCCTCGTAAATGGAGGTTCAAGGTATCAGAATTATGAAAAAGACTTAAGAGCTTATAATCATACAATGTTTTGGTATTCACATGCCTCTATCGATGTATAACACACTGACGAACCAAAAGGACGTATTCCAGCCACGAGAACCAGGCATTGTCAAGATGTATGTCTGCGGCCTGACGGTGTATGACCACTCCCACATAGGCCATGCCAGGAGCCTGATAGTCTTCGATCTCATGCGCAGGTATCTGGAGTACAGCGGCTTCAAGGTGACCTACGTCCAGAACATCACCGATATCGATGATAGGATAATCAACAGGGCCAATGAGAATGGAGAGCCAACCTCAGACCTTGCCAAGCGTTTTACAAAGGTCATGTTCTCAGATATGGATTCGCTGGGTATCCGAAGGGCGGATGCCTACCCAAAGGCCACAGAGAACATCGCCCAGATGGTGGAGTTCATCCAGAAGATCATGGCCAATGGCTACGCCTACGAAAGCAATGGTAACGTCTATTTCGATGTTCAAAAGGTAAAGAACTACGGTGTGCTGAGCAACCGCAAGCTTAAAGACATGATAGCAGGAGCCAGGGTGGATATCGACCAGAACAAGCGATTCGGAATGGACTTTGCACTCTGGAAGACCGCAAAGCCAGGGGAACCCACATGGGAAAGCCCCTGGGGATCAGGCAGGCCAGGATGGCATATAGAGTGCTCCACAATGGCAGTTGGGTTGCTTGGTGAGCAGTTTGACATACACGGCGGCGGCAACGACCTTGTGTTCCCCCACCACGAGAACGAGATACTCCAGAGCGAGTCTGCAACTGGCAAGAGCCCCTGGGTCAATTACTGGCTCCATGTGGGCCTGCTTAACGTCAGTGGAGAGAAGATGAGCAAGTCTTTGGGCAACTTCCTGACGATCAAGCAGCTCCTGCGTCTCACAACTCCCGAAGTATTCAGGCTTCTGGTGCTTCAGACCCATTATCGCAGTCCTCTTGAGTTTAGCCAGGACAACCTGGAGCAAACAGAGAGGAGCCTGGAGAAACTGACCAACTGCATCAATGGCCTCAAAGCCCAGCTACGCAAGCTGACAACGAGGCCTGTTGACGAAGAGGAGCAGATGCAGATAGAAGGCCTGGTTATGGGCTATACAGACAAGTTCAGACAGGCAATGGACGACGACTTCAACACCAGGGAAGCACTGGCTGCAATGTTCGAGTTCACAAGAGAGGTCAACCGCATCACAGGCATAAAAGAGCTGACCCCTACCTCCATCTCGGCCATACTTGAGGCCTTTGAGGGCACCGGCGCAGTGCTTGGGCTCTTCCAGGATTCAACAGCCGAAGCCAGCGGTGGTGGGGATGCCAAACTCGAAGCAGGCCTGATAGAATTCCTAATAGAGATGCGCAACGATGCCAGAGAGAACAAGGACTGGCCCACATCCGACCGCATCAGGGACAGGCTCACCGAGTTGGGCATCACCCTGGAAGATGGCAAGACTGGGACTAGCTGGAAGAAGGGGTAGGGCATTCACATACTGGCCAACTCAAACTCGCCCAGCAGTGTTTCCCCTATTCACACCAACTCAATCATACTCCATCTTCGCATATCCCTCGCCTTTGGCCACGATCTCTTTCCCTCTCATCACCTTGATCGAGCCTGTTATCCAGGTCATTATCGTATTGATGTATCCAGCCTGCTCAAGACGGCGGACCGAAAGGGCAACATACAGGTCGCGCTCGTAGTAGATGCGTCCTATCTTCTGGAGGCGTGTACCGATCTCCATGTCATCTGAGTATGGCAGGTTACGATAGCCCTCTACTTTGTCGAAGGCCCACTTGCGAAAACCAGAGTTTGTGCCGCCTGTGCAGTAGATGCCGAACTTGGATAGCAGGTAGATACTACGATTGATGAGGTAGTAGAAGAACACCGAACGCACCGTCTTTTCAAGAGGGCCGTCCTGGCCAACCACCGCAACAACATCCTCACCTTCTCTCTCGAAGGCGGCCAGCATGACCTCGAGCCAATTAGGCGGCACCCGGCAGTCAGCATCGGTCGTTGCCAGCAGAGGTGCCCTGGCAACCTTTGCACCATCGTTGCGAGCTCCTCCAATACCGGGGCTGGTCTGGATCACAACAGCATCAGCCAGCTCACTAGCGATTTTCCTGGTCCTGTCCTTGCTGTCCCCGTCTGAAACAATAAGCTCAAACTGATCCCTTGGGATCGTCTGCTTGGAGAACTGGGAGAGAAACTCACCTATGTTCTTCTCCTCGTTGTAGGTCGGTACGATGACAGAAATTCTGGGAACCACACCGTTTGCCATGACAGCGGCAATGCTTTCGTAAGAATTTAATGGTGCCCTTCCAACAATAAAATTATCCCACCTTCTTATCCCGCTTTCTATAAGATTAACTCTTCTCTTTAGGTAGGGGATGCAAACTATCATTTTAGACAAGACCTATTTATAGTTTTCCCACCAAAAGGAAGATGCAAGCACTTTTGCATGAGTTATTTGCCACTTTACCGCAAATTATAACAGATTTCGATGAGATCAAAAATCCGCATTCTTTAAATCGGTGATTATCCAAAACTTATATATAGGGGAGCTATCCTTGTGCGCGAAGCTCATATGGTCTTAGGGCCTGTAGCTTAGCTAGGTAGGAGTTCTCGCATGCAACACTCACAGCATCTTCGGGAAGTCTCTAGAAAGAGCGTCTGGCTTTTAACTTTTCTGACCCAAATTAGAGTCAGTAATAGAAGGAAACCAGATGGCCAGGGGTTCGAAAGGTTCAGTACGAAATGGACTGGACTCGATACTCCCCTCAGGCCCGCCAAGACCTATTAAGTGCCTAACCTAACTGGAGGGTAAGAATGGCAAGAAAAAAGAAAGAATTAGATATCGACATCATGCCGCATGTGCTGGTGCCGAGGTTCACGCTGCTGGATGAGAAAGCGGTCAAACAGGTTCTTGGAGAGTTCAAAATTACCAGGGACCAGCTTCCCAAGATCAGAATGGGTGATGCTATGGTTCGCCAGATCGATCGCGAAGGGGGGGCAGTGACCGAAGGGTCGGTCATAAAAGTGATCAGGGAGTCACCAACTGCTGGAGTAGCCATTGCATACCGTCTGGTAATAAGAGGATGAGGTGAAATACATGAGAGAACTCGTAGAGGCATTTTTCCGGGAACGTAGCATCGTCAATCACCACATAGCATCGTTTAATGATTTCATTGCCACCCTGGACAACCCCAATAACAGGATGCAGTGCATAGTCGATGACATACGCATCGGGGAACTGGACGACGAAAGCAAACGTGGCATGATCAAGCTGGAGATAGACAAGACTGGTGGGGACACGATCGAGATCCGCATAGGAAGGAAAAGGAACCCCAAGACTGGAGCTGTTGAACCAGGTGCAAAACCCTCCATTACTTTGGGCGACCCCGTGGTCAAGGAAGCCAACGGTGCCAAGCATAACTTGACCCCAATGGAAGCTCGGCTACGCAACCTTACCTATCAAGCTCCGATCTACCTGGACTTCACAATTATCGAGAATGGGGTTGACAGGGAACCAGAAAGAGCCCATATAGGCAACATGCCCATAATGATCAAGTCCAAAAAGTGCAACATATTCAAGGCCAACCTCACCACAGACAAAGAGCTAACTCCGGATGAATATGAGGCTAAACTGGTTCAGCTGGGTGAAGACCCCCAGGACGTGGGCGGTTACTTCATAATTGGTGGAACAGAGCGCGCCCTCATTACCCTAGAAGATCTGGCACCCAACCGTGTCATGGTCGAGTTCAATGAGCGTTACGGAAAGAAGATCGAGGTTGCCAAGGTATTCTCGCAGAAGGAAGGGTACCGCGCACTGACACTTGTTGAAAAGAAAAAGGACGGCATGTTGATGGTCTCAGTTCCTGCAGCGTCGGGACAGATACCGTTAGTAGTGCTGATGAAGGCACTTGGCATGGAGAGCGACGAGGCAATATACAAGGCCATCGTCAGCGAACCTGAAATGGCCAACTACGTCTATGCGAACATTGAAGAGGTCCAGAACAAAAAGACCTTCCCACCAAACGGTATATTCTCCCAGGAGGATTCCATTACATTCCTTGAGAAGAAATTCGCTACTGGTCAGGCAAAGGAATACAGGGTCAAGAAAGTGGCCTCCATCCTTGACCGCTCACTGCTCCCTCACCTAGGTGACCATGTCGATGACCGCCTGAAGAAGGCGATCTTCCTCGGGCGCATTGCCAGAAGCGTTCTGGAACTCTCGCTTGGCAAAAGAAATCCTGATGACAAGGATCACTATGCCAACAAGAGGCTCAAACTGGCCGGAGACCTTACAGAGGACCTGTTCCGGGTATCCATCACCCATCTAGCAAAGGATCTCAAGTACCAGCTGGAAAGGAGTTTTGCAAGAAAGAAGGAGATCAAAATAACCTCTGCAATAAGACCGGACCTGCTGACACAGCGTATCATGCATGCATTAGCTACAGGTAATTGGGTCGGAGGCCGTGCTGGAGTATCCCAGTTATTGGACAGAATAAATAATATGGCATCCATGAGCCATTTGAGGAGAATAACCTCTCCACTTACCCGCAGTCAGCCGCATTTCGAGGCTAGAGATCTACACCCCACCCAGTGGGGCAGACTCTGCCCCAACGAGACCCCTGAAGGTCAAAACTGTGGCCTTGTCAAGAATGCAGCACTGGTCATTGATGTTTCAGAAGGAGTATCAGAGGAAGAGGTCAAGAACCTCATGGATGACCTTGGTGTCAAGAATATCGAGGGCTTCCATTCCTCAGATACCAGAATATACGTCAATGGTGATCTGCAGGGTTATCACTCCAAACCCAAAAATTTGGTGGATGCCGTAAGGACCAAAAGACGTAATGGCACCCTCTCTCATGAGGTCAACATCAGGTTTGACCAGGAAATGAACGAGGTCATCATCAACACCGATGAGGGCAGGCTCAGACGCCCATTGCTGGTTATCAAGAACGGTGCCCCAGTCCTCACTCGCAAGCATCTAGACGAGATCGTTGAGTGCAAAATTGGCCTCACAGAACTTCAAAATGAAGGGGTAGTCGAATGGGTGGATGCTGAAGAAGAAGAAGATACACTGATCGCGGTGGAGGCCTTCAGCCGCCCACACAAATGCCCTAAATGCGACGAGTTCATCAAAACAGTGGACTATCAGTGGGACAACGTTGGCAAGGTCAGCGACGATGTCGTGATCAAATGTCTGCTGTGCTCTGGGACCTTCAAGGTGAAGAAAACCCTCAGGAAGGATCATACCCACATGGAGATAGACCCGATGTTGATATTGGGTTGTTGCACCTCGCTGCTACCTTACCCTGAACACAATTCCAGCCCAAGGAACACAATGGGCTCAGGCATGGCCAAGCAATCTTTAGGCATGGGAACCTCCAATTTCAGGATATTGCCAGACACCCGTGGGCACCTTCTACATTACCCACAAAAACCAATGGTTCAGACACACCCGATGAAGCACGTTAGTTTCCTCAAGAGACCCGGTGGCCAGAATTTCGTTGTGGGTGTGCTCTCTTACATGGGATACAACATGGAAGATGCGCTGGTCTTTAACAAGTCCTCCATTGAGAGGGGGCTTGGTCGGTCATCATTCATAAGAACCTACAGATCCGAAGAGAGAAGATACCCAGGTGGCCAGGAGGATCACTTCGAGATACCAAATCCCGATGTTCGTGGAGCAAGGGCAGACCTGGCATACAATAATCTATCTGATGATGGGCTCATTAACCCAGAGGTATTCGTTAGAGGTGGCGATGTACTGATAGGCAAGACCTCCCCTCCCAGGTTCCTTGAGGAGCAGACAGATTTCCTAACTCCCCAAAAGAGGCGTGAGACCTCAGTTACTGTTAGACACGGTGAAAAAGGATGGGTCGACAGCATCATGGTCACCGAGTCCGAGAACGGCTCAAGGCTTGTTAAAGTGCGAGTCAGGGACGAGAGAACACCTGAGCTAGGAGACAAGTTTGCATCTCGTCACGGTCAGAAAGGTGTCATTGGCCTCCTGGTACCCCAGGAGGACATGCCATTCACTGTAAACGGAGTTACTCCTGACCTAATCATCAACCCCCATGCCATTCCCTCCAGGATGACTGTGGCTCACGTTCTAGAGATGATAGGTGGCAAAGTGGGAGCAATGGAAGGCAGATTCATCGATGGAACCGCCTTCTCAGGTGAGATAGAAGATGCCCTCAGAACTGCACTGACAAAGCAGGGATTCAAGCACACTGCCAAAGAAGTCATGTATGATGGTAGGACAGGCAGGTTGATCAAGGCAGACATTTTCGTTGGTGTGATCTTCTACCAGAAATTGCATCACATGGTATCTGGAAAGATGCACGTACGTTCCCGTGGACCGGTGCAGATACTTACACGCCAGCCTACCGAAGGCCGCGCCAGACAGGGTGGTCTAAGATTCGGAGAGATGGAGCGTGACTGCCTGATTGCCCATGGTGCTGCCATGGTCATAAAGGACAGGCTCTTGGACGAGTCCGATGGTACCATCCAATATGTCTGCGGAAACTCGGATTGCGGCCACATATCCATAATGGATCACAATGGAGCACTCAGGTGTCCAGGGTGCGGTGCCAATGTCAATATCCATCCCATCCAGACAAGCTATGCTTTCAAGTTGCTCCTAGACGAGCTGCTGTCGCTTGGAGTTGCTATGCGACTCCAGTTGGAGGATTTGAAATAGGAGGTGTGTAAAGATGTTAAGAGGAGTATCTAAGAGAATCAGTGAGATTAAGTTCGCATTCATGTCTCCTGAGGAAATTCGGAAGATTTCAGCCATTAAGGTAATCACCGCCGACACCTACGACGACGATGGTTTTCCCATAGACATGGGTCTGATGGACTCACATCTAGGCGTCATCGAACCCGGTCTGCGCTGCAAGACCTGCAAGTGCAGGGTGGACGAGTGCTCTGGCCATTTTGGTCATATTGACCTTGCGATGCCAGTCATACATGTCGGCTATGTCAAGGACATCACTCGTTTGCTCAGAGCTAGCTGCAAAGCTTGCGGCCGTGTTCTGCTAACCAGAGAGCGAACCCAGGAGTACAGGGCGCTAATGGCCGAGATGGAGAACTTCGGTGGGGATACCCAAGATAAGTTCGAACTGACCAAAGTGACTGCCAAAGATGCCAGCTCAACCCCGATATGCCATTATTGTGGCACACAGCAAGGCAAGGTAACCATCGACAAGCCCACGACTTTCCGAGAGGATGGCCACAAGCTTACCCCCAAGGAGATCAGGGAAAGATTGGAACGCATCCCCGACGAGGATTTATTGCCGATGGGTATCAATCCGAAGAATGCAAGGCCAGAATGGATGATACTGACCGCACTATTGGTGCCGCCAGTGACAGTTCGGCCTTCCATCACACTCCAGAGCGGAGACAGGTCTGAAGATGACCTTACCCACAAGCTGGTGGATGTGCTCAGGATCAACCAACGCCTTAGAGAGAACCGTGATGCAGGCGCTCCCCAGCTGATCGTTGAGGACCTTTGGGAACTGTTACAGTACCACATCACAACCTATTATGACAACCAGACCTCAGGCATACCACCTGCCAGACACAGGTCAGGCAGGCCACTGAAGACCCTGGTACAGAGACTTAAGGGCAAGGAAGGACGGTTCAGATCAAACCTCAGTGGAAAACGTGTCAATTTCTCTTCCAGAACTGTCATATCTCCAGACCCTCTGATGTCAATTAACGAGCTGGGAGTTCCTCGCACCGCTGCAAGAGAACTTACCATACCTCTAAGGGTGAACAATCTGAACATTGACATGGCCAGAAGATTGGTAACAAGGGGGCCTGAACCTCCAGACACCTCTCGTGGCTATATCCCAGGTGTAAACTACGTCATCAGGTCTGATGCTCGAAGGATCAAGGTAACCCCCAGGAATAAATCGCTAATTGCCATGAACTTAGAGCCAGGCTATATCGTGGAGCGCCAGTTGCAAGCAGGAGACATAGTCCTGTTCAACAGGCAGCCCTCGTTGCACAGAATGTCAATGATGGCTCACCAGGTCCAGGTCATGGAAGGAAAGACCTTTAGGTTCAACCTTTCGGTATGCCCACCATACAACGCTGATTTTGATGGAGACGAGATGAACCTGCATGTTCTGCAAAGCGAGGAGGCCAGAGTAGAGGCACGCATCCTCATGCGCGTTCAGGAACACATCCTCTCACCCAGGTTCGGCGGTCCAGTGATAGGAGCCATACACGACCACATAACAGGCGCCTTCATTATGACATACAAGAACTACAGCTTCAATCGTTTCGATGCACTCCAGATAATCTCAAGGATCGACATCAAGGTTCTTCCGGAGGCCGATGGTACCAAGGACGGTGAGGAGTACTGGTATGGAAGAACGCTTATGAGCCTGGCACTACCAGCCGACCTGAACATGAGCTTCGAGGCTTCCATTTGCCAGAACTGCGATACATGCGAGTTTGAGAACTGCAAGCATGATGCATATGTTGTGGTTAGAAATGGTAAGATCCTTCAAGGTGCAGTTGACGAGAAGGCCATAGGGGCTTTCAAGGGCAAGATACTCGATAAGATGGCCAGGGATTATGGGCCGGATGCAGCCCGGGTTTTCCTGGGAATCGCAACCAAGCTGTCAATCGGAGCTATAATGGTAATGGGATTCACAACAGGTATAGATGACGAGGACATTCCTGAAATGGCCAAGCTCCAGATCTCAGAAAAGCTCAAGAAAGCCAGAGAGACCGTTGAGGCACTAGTCATATCCTATCGCGATGGCACCCTGGAGCAAATGCCAGGTCGCTCGTTGGAGGAAACTCTCGAGGTGGAGACCATGAAAGAACTGGGCAAAGCCAGAGATACTGCAGGGCAGATCGCAGGCAAACACCAGGGTATGGAAAACTCGGCAGTTATCATGGCCAGATGCGGAGCTCGTGGTTCCATGCTGAACCTATCACAGATGGCTGGTTGCATCGGGCAGCAGGCTGTTCGTGGAGAGCGTATAAGCAGAGGTTACTGGGGCAGGACCCTTCCGCACTTTGTCAAGGAAGATTTGGGAGCAGAGGCAAAAGGGTTTGTAAAATCCTGCTACAAGTCAGGACTCAATCCAACAGAGTACTTCTTCCATTCCATGGGAGGACGTGAGGGTCTTGTGGATACGGCAGTGAGGACTTCCCGCTCTGGATACATGCAGAGAAGACTCATCAATGCTCTCGAAGACCTGAAAGTGACCGCTGATGGCACAGTCCGCAACACAGCTCAATGCATCATCCAGTTCAAATACGGCGAGGATAACATCGACCCTACCCGCTCCTCAGGAGATAGCGGAGTTGACATCAACGACGCTCTGATGGAGGTACTTGGAGATAAATATTGGGAGTTTTTGACAAAACAGAACTCCAAGGGGGGTGACCAGTAATGGCTCAGAACAGCGCAACCGTATCAGACCTGATGAAAGTGCCTGGGGTTAGCAAAGGCTCGGCTAGCGAGCTCCATAAGGTGGGTTGGACTCCAGAAACGCTGGAAAAATGCTCATTTGCAGACCTTACAGATGCGCTTACTTCCAAGCGAGCAGAAAACATCTTCGCAGCAATGGGAAGAGATGCTGGAGTGGAGGAAAAGCCAAAAGCAAAGGCGGCAAAGGCAACAACCCCGGCTACTGCTTCTAAATCCAATAAAACAGCTGTTAAAGAGGTAGGATCATCTAAAAAGGCGACTGTTAAGAAGGCAGAAAAGCCCAAGAAGACCACTACCAAGGCTGCTACTAAGACCACTACCAAGGCTGCTACTAAGACCACTACCAAGGCTGCTACCAAGACTACTACCAAGACTACTACCAAGGCTGCTACCAAGACTACTACCAAGACTACTACTAAGGCTGCTACTAAAACCACTACTAAGACTACTACCAAGGCTGCTACCAAGGCAAAAGGAAAAGCCAAAAAGGATGCATCTGTGGATGATGAGGTTAAGGTGTTTGTCGAGCCTAGGGATATTGGTCCAGATGTTACCTACACGCCTGAAGAAGAGAAGATGCTGGATTTCGTCATAAAGATGGGGTTGAAGTTCTCGCCTCAGCTGGTCAAGTCGCTGACTGAAAAGATCACACCACTAGGCCTCACCCAGAAAGAGAAGGGTATGGTAATTAACCATGTGTCGAACCAGTATAAAAAACACACAATTGACCCCAACGAGTCCTGCGGCATAGTTGCTGCCCAATCGATTGGAGAACCTGGCACTCAGATGACAATGCGTACCTTCCACTATGCTGGTGTGGCTGAAATTAATGTGACATTGGGTCTACCCAGATTGATAGAGATCGTGGATGCTCGCAGAGTGCCTTCCACCCCAATGATGGAAGTGTATCTTGACAAGAAGACCAGAGGAAATGTGGACAAGGTTCGCAAGATCGCGAGCCAGATCGAGTTCACCATCCTCCAGGGAATCGCAGACATCGAGACTGATATTACCAACATGAGGATACTTGTGCATCCCAAAAGGGCTAAGATGAAGGTCAAGAACCTTAAGATGGCGGAGCTGGAAGAGATCCTTCTAGCCATCAAGGCCAAGAAATTCAAGGGCATAAAGGAAGGGGTTCGCAAGGAGGGTGATGTGTTCATCTTCGAAGTTGATGAGCCCTCTTTCAAAAAGCTTCAGAAGCTAAGCGACCAGGTCAGAGCTCATCAGATCAAGGGACTGACAAACATCAAGCGCGCGATTATCAGAAAGACCTCCGATGAGCATGTTATCTACACTGAAGGCTCAAATCTAGGCGGCGTTCTGGATATTGAAGAAGTGGACAAGACCAGAACATCTAGCAACTCCATTATGGAAGTCTATGAGGTTCTAGGTGTAGAGGCAGCCCGCAATTCCATCATAAAAGAGGCAAAGAACACACTGGATGAGCAGGGTCTTGCAGTGGACATTCGGCACATCATGCTGGTTGCAGACATCATGACAAATGATGGCGATGTCAAAGCTATAGGAAGACACGGCATCTCTGGAAGGAAATCATCTGTTCTGGCAAGGGCCGCTTTCGAGATCACAAGCACACATCTGTTGCGTGCTGCAGTGATGGGTGAGAAGGACACACTGAACGGGGTAGCTGAAAACATCATAGTAGGCCAGCCTGTAACGGTAGGTACTGGTGCTGTAAACCTGATCTACACCCCAAAGAAGAACGCCCCAAAGAAAAAGAAAGACGCGGAGGAATGATAACTTGGATATTAACAAGGCATTGAGAAGCGCAGTAGCCACTGGCAAGGTATATTTCGGAGCCTCCCAGGCGCGAAAGGCAATAGACAAGAAAGAAGTCAAGCTCTTGATAGTTGCAAAAAACTATCCTACTAGGGAGAGGGAAGCATTGGTCGAGGGCTCTGATGTGCCGGTGTTCGACTTCAGCGGCTCTAACAACGAGCTTGGAGCATCTTGTGGAAAGCCTTTTTCCATCTCGGTCCTTTCCATCCTCGCTGAAGGCGAGTCTGGAATATTTGCACTGGGAAAATAGGCCTGGATGCAAAGCAGAGAATGAATGTCAGATCGACCAATGTACTGGAATTAATGCAAAAGGTGTTTAAGTCATGTCAAGCGCGCTTACCTTCACCAGCGAGACTTTGGGTTATATTGCCCACTTCGAGAAAATGACAAAGGCCAAGGTCAGGGACTGCTTTTTTGCCCATGACAAGCTGGTGTTTGTGGTGGAGAACGGCCAAATAGGTCTTGCCGTAGGCAAGAAGGGCGACAATGCAAAGCATGTGCGGGACACCCTAAAAAAGGATATCCAGATCGTGGAGTACTCAGACAAACCTGAAAAAATGGTAGGCAACATATTCCACATGCATGATGTTAAAGGCGTTGAGATAGAAGACAGGGGCAACAAGATACATGCAACCGTCAATGTAGACCCGGCAAACAAGGCAAAAGCCATAGGCCGTGAAGGAAAGAACCTCAAACTTGCCAGAGAGATACTGCTACGACACACTCACATCGAATCCATCAGCGTGGCATGATGCCCTTGTTCTCCCACT
>JAUVCJ010000248.1 GCA_030595765.1 Thermoplasmatota archaeon
GCAGGATATTGTAGCATTTAGAAAATACTGTTTGACATCAGTTGCAAAGAACAGCACCCCGCAATTATTCAGCCGTTCATTGGCCAGAAGGCTTAGATTGCCCAAAATATGCTCCTGCGAGAGCTCGTTATCCAGCCCTGCATCACTCCTGAAATGGGCAAATGCAGCTTCAGAAAAATCCTCCTCCTGAAAATCGATTGTCTTTTTCTCAAAGGATATCATGTTCTCTCTCTGGAACAGGTCTCGTATCTCGTCACGGTTCAACTGCTGAGAGTTTGCACCATACCGCAAGTAGAAATGACCATTGACGGCATAGGGCTTGTCCTTCCCCTCCTGGACATATATCACCGCCAGGCCCTCTATTTGCTCCACCCTGACAGAAAAAGCGGGGCTCATGTTCCTGGCTATGTCTTGAATCTTCGAGGCTCCGACATTCGTAAGAGCATAGCCAACAATGGAGCCATCGTCTTTTGCACCCAGTATTATCCTGCCACCAGAGGAGTTGGCAAAAGCGCATATATCCCTCCCAACCGAGGAGCTGAAAGACTCCTTCAACTCAATAGTATAGCCTTCGCCGGTCTTGACCACATCCACCAGATCCTCATAGTTCATGGTTCCATACCTCAATGCCCTGACATCCACTTTACCAGTAACGACATAGTGAATAAGAGAACTCCGGTGCTCTTCGAGGAGGAGGGTTTCGCGCTCTATAAGGCTGCGTTTCTGCAAAGGAAAGAGCGACAAGCCCTAGAGCCAGTCAGCCTCAGAGAGGCCGCATATCTTCCTTGAATCTCAGAGGACCTTTGTCTCTTCCTTGAAGTTGATACCGATGTTGGACAGCTCGTCCAAGATGGGGTTGTAGATCTCTGGCTGCACAGGAACGTGGACACCGGGAAAGTCGATCTTGCCCTCAAGGATCATCCGTACTGCAATAGCGGCAGGCAGGCTGACGGTCCTTGCAATGGAGGTATCGGCACCAACTATGCCGAAATCCAGCAATGTAGAGGTGATTTTCTCGGTCCTGTCAGCGAATTGGGCTGTGAACTCGTGGTGCATCACGATCATATCCCTCTCATCGCTTCCAAGTGACATCTTCTCAAGGGTCAGGACGTTCATGTAATCCAGAGGGTTATCCACGTCGGTTGGCAGTTCTCTATCCTCGAAAAGGCCCAGCCAGCCCAGCCTCTTTATCACAGTTGCGTATGGGTCCATGTTCAGGAACTTGGCTGTAGCTGCTGGTAGGTCCTCATCTGCGCTAGCTCCAACCAGATGCCTTGTAACATCGGCGTAGGTCTTGCCGTTAAATCCTTCCAGAGGTTTCTCGTTGAGCCAGTCAAGAGCAACAACCTTGCGCATGGTCTCGCACCAGCCTGTCATCCTGAAGGTTCCTCTGTAGACCGTTGTGGCGTCTGCAAGGCCATAGATCTCCTTGTACGGAACAGAATTGCGGTTGGGGTAGTTCTCGAACGCGCCAACGCCTGGTACGTTCTGGAGGGTGTAGTTCTCGAAAAGCTCCTCTCCAGGATATTCGCGAATTTGTCCGTTTTCGAGCCACTTGGACGGATTCTTCGAAGCCATCAGGACACCACGAGGTGCCCATGAGAACTTGTAGCCGAATGGATTATTATTGGCCTCAAATGCCTGAAGCGCGCCTGTTGTGGAGCGGAAGCTCTTTATCTTGCCGCCTTTGGCCTGCACATCATGAATGATCTTCATGGCGCTCATGTGGTCGATGCCAGGATCCAGACCTGCCTCATTGAGGAACACCAGTCCCTTCTCTCTAGCCTGTCCATCCAGCTCCTTCATGGCATCGCTTATGTAGGAAGTTGTGACCAAGTGCTTGTTGAACTCCAGGCAGACCTTGGCGACTTGCACATGATACTGATATGGCAGAAGGCTCACAGACAGATCATGCTCACTAACAAGCTTTCTCAATTCCTCAGTTTTATCAACCGTCCACTCAAGGGCCACACCATTTGGATGGCCATCGATCATGGACACGGCCTTGCTGACCGTTCTGCTTGCCAGGGTAACACCAAATCCATGGTCCAAAAGATAGACGACCAGCGGCTTAACTACAAGACCTGCTCCTAGTACCAGTACCTTTTTCATGTTCTCACGCACCTTTTTTTAACCTAACCGCAAGAACAAACCGTTCACCTCGTTAGAAATGAGCTCACCTCCGTAGGGGTAACTCACCCTTCTTAGGGTGTTTTGGTGTTATTCTTTGGTAGATATGGCCGCGGAAAAGTGTTTTGCTTAATTAATGGTTCCCATCAACTCGATCAAATCTTAAACTCTCATAGATGCTCTTGAAGATACCCCACAGATACTCTTGAAGATACCCTACAGATGCTCTTGAAGATACTCGAAATCTGGGGTCAGCTTTCCCTTATGGACTATCAATGCCCTCATCAGCTCATCCTGAATAGCCAGCTCATTCAAGGCCAGGTCCAGGTCTTTCTCTTTTAGACCCTCGATGAATGGCAGAAGCTGGTTCCCAAAGAAGCTGGAGGACTCTCTTGGCAATTCAGACGGAAGGGTATCCACAGACATTACTACAGGGCCCATCCCCTCCCAACCGTATATCTTCGCATCGTTTTGGATGTCATAAACGTAGCAGGGGTTGCCGGGTTCCGTAGCTTCCAGGGTGCATTCGATGGAGCCTTCGATATCGCAGGTAATGTCTCCAAGGACCTTCAGCCTTGATCCGCGTGTCCAGTTCTCTTTGAGCCATTGCTTTGTCACAAGCATCGGGTATTGCGGAGCCCAGTATATGCAGTTGATAAGCATTGTAAGATTGGGAAGATACTGCTCAAACACCCCCCTGAAGCCAACAGGTCTGTCAAAGTACTCCTGAAGCTGGAACTCGACGTTCGGGTCTACTGGCACGACCATATCCTTTTCGTAGAAGACCACCTTGTATACCTTGAACCTGTCAAACTCTCCCTTGCTCATGAAAGAAGCAAGCTCAGACGGAGCCAGCTCCTGTATGGGTAGGATGTCTATGATCTCCTGAGCGCCTTTGGAAACATTGCCATACCCACTAAAACCAA
>JAUVCJ010000247.1 GCA_030595765.1 Thermoplasmatota archaeon
ATTCTTGGTGCCTCTTGATGTCGGTGTTTAATGCGAGCATTTATGGTGTCCAAACCGCTTGGTGGGGTCATGCAGGAGCGTAGAGCACCGGGGTTGGGCAGGACTGCCAGCATAATGGAAGCGCCTTTGCTCAAGCTCACTGCAAACGCCAGGCTACCAGCTGACGTAATATCACTTGGCCAGGGCGTTCCATTTTTTGGGCCGCCGTCTGAGGCTGTGGTTGCAGCCGGAAGGGTAGCAGGGAGCCAGGAGGGCTTTTGCTATACCAGGGACGAGGGTTTGCTTGAGTTGCGTGTGGCGCTATCAAAAAAACTCCAGAGCGAGAACGGTATCAGTGCTGATCCCGCAGATCAGATAATGGTCACCTCTGGTAGCAACCAGGGTTTTATCAACGCCTTGCTTGCAATATCCGAGCCTGGTGACGAGGTCATTGTGTTCTCACCATACTACTTCAACCACGTGATGGCAATGCAGATGAGTGGATGCAAGCCGGTCTTTGTGGATACAGACCGCGATCATCAGCCAGACCTGGAAGCTCTTGGCTCCGCACTGAGCGAGAGAACAAAAGCAATAATCACGATATCACCAAACAACCCTACTGGAGCCGTATACTCAACCCCTGTACTGGGGTTCATCAACTCACTTTGTAGGGACAGAGGCATCTATCATATCTCGGACGAGGCCTATGAGTACTTCCATTTCGAGGGTTCAGAGCATTTTAGCCCAGGCAGCCTCGACCCCGGCATGAGCCATACCATATCTCTATTCTCGTTCTCCAAGTCCTATGGGATGCCTGGCTACAGGGTGGGCTATGTTGCGTACCCGGCACATCTGCATAAGGAGATGCTGAAGGTTCAGGACACAATAGCCATATGCTCTCCTGCACTTTCACAGCATGCAGCCCTGGCAGCGCTAGAAGTTGGGTCTGGTTACCCAAGGAGCTTTCTTGGGGTGATGCAGGAGGTTCGGGACCTGTTCAAGACCGGACTGAGCGGGATGGATGGAGTTCGGCTACCCAGAACCTTTGGCGGCTTTTATTTCATGCTGGACTTGGATACCGACAAGACCTCGAGCGAGGTTGCTCTTAGCCTGATGGAGAATTACGGAGTGATAACCGCACCCAGAGAGATGTTCGGAGGTACAACTTGTGCTCTGAGAATATCTTACGCCAACATCAAGCCGGAGAAGGCCAGGGTTGGCCTGGCAAGATTGAAAGATGGCCTATCTAAAATACTATGAGAATTGGGAGCATTATCCATCGGAATGCTATCAGAATTGGGAGTGTTCTCCATCGAAATACTATCAGAATTGGGAGCATTCTCCAACGAAACCTTGTCAGAATTGGGAGTTTTCTCCAGCGAATTAATAAATAATCTTGAGCTTATGCATTAAATAATCATACAGGGGTGAAACGAATGGGATATGATATGGATACTATAGCTCCGAAAAGGGGACAAGATGCACTGGGGCATATGCAGGCAACAGCCAAATTTGCTGATATATACGACTCTCCCCATGCCAATCTTTTTGAGTTTCTCACAGGTGAGAGAACACTCTTCATCGTCAATGATAGAGACCGTGCCACCCCGACCGCAAGGATATTGGAGCAGATCGACCAGCATTTGTGTGAACATGGTAGCAGCCTGCTGGAGATGAACCCTCAGTTCATAATTGCAACCGGCACTCACCCCCCACCAGCTGAAGAGGATCAGCGATTCATATTCGGAAGCTTTTTCGACCAGCTAATGGATAGAGATGCAATATGGGTGCATAAGGCAAAGGACGAGGAGGCCCATGAACAGGTCCATGTTACACCGAGAGGAACAGTTGTCAAGGCTGATAGGCGCCTGGCCGACTTCTCAAAGGTCTTTGCAATAAACTCGGTAGAGCCACACTATTTTGCTGGCTACACAGGAGGGCGAAAGTCGATCCTTCCAGGTGTCTGCGCCTTTGATACCATCGAGAAGAACCATTCCCATGCAATGGATAGTCATTCCCGTTCTCTCACTCTGGAGGGTAATCCCATCCATGAGGACATGGTGGATGCTGTCAAGGGAATAATCGCGCACTTTAACCTGGAGGTACTGGCTCATCACTCTGTTCTTATAGGCTCTGACCTGGCTTCGGTTGTGGTAGGTGACATTTTTACAGGCATGGAGAGCCTGCTGCCAGAAGCCAACCGAATATTCTGCGCTCCGATAAAGGGCAGGTACGACATCGTATGGGCAAATGCCGGTGCACCTCTGAACCGCAAGCTGTACCAGGCTCTGAAGGCTCTTGAGAATGGGAAGCTAGCAGTCCGTGACGGAGGCATCTTGATATTGGAGGCGCCATGTGAGCTGGGTTTAGGGCCGGAGAACTTCTACAATGTGATGACCAGTCATCCAGATCCCGATGTCATCATTAAAGGAGTTAGGGATAATTACACACTATCCGCGCACAAGACCACGAATCTGCTGGACTTTTTAAAGCTTGGAAATTCGGTCTACATCGTAAGCGGCCTGGATAGCGAGCTGGTGCAGAATATGCACTGCACTCCATTTACTTCAATGGATGATGCCTTGGATGCTGCGCTTAAGCAGCTGGGAATGGAAACACCCAGGATACTCAAGATTATCGAGGCCAACAATGTGGTTCCGATGGTTGAATGAGTGAAGCGGTTCTTTTAGGCGAATGAAAAAAACTGCCTGATTTACGTTAATGAGGGAAGCAGCTCTTTCATGTGGATGATTAGGTGGGTGATTAGGTGGATGATTGGGTGGATGAATGGGTGAATGAATGGGTGAATAATTGAGGTAGCTACTCGCCTGGGAGAGGTCAGTTCCACAAGTCTGCATACGGCAATTGCCGAAGTGCGATTCGACATGTTTAAATAAGCTTCCTGCATAACCCTGAAATCGGGATGCATTCGCCGGGTAACAGGCTACTTTTAGTGGTTTGAACTTCACAAAAATGTGTCATTGAGCTCATCGGAGGAAATCAAATGGATGTTGGGATAGTAAGTTATGGGTCCTATGTACCCAGATACAGGATAATGGCCAAAGACATCGGAGCTGTCTGGGGCAAGGACGGAGAGGTCAT
>JAUVCJ010000034.1 GCA_030595765.1 Thermoplasmatota archaeon
CTCAGCCAGCGTTCATTACTGGATACGAGTTGAGGCCGGTGGCCATCTGAATCTGACCAACAACTCCGTCATCTCCTGGGGAGATTTAAACCAGTACTATGACATCTATTTCATGGCAGACAGCCACGGGCTGGTCTGGGACTCGGTCATCGAACATGCTGGTAATTCCAGTGGAGGATCTTACGGGGTCAGCATTGATACTCCCAACATGAATATCCAGAGGGCAACGTTTAGAAGGAACTACAACGGCATCATTGCCACCCGTTCCATCGACCTGTTTGACTCGCGAGTCACAAACAACGAGAACATGGACATACTTTTAGGCAATGGTTCTCAGGTCTGGACCACAGGTACTGAATTTGATGTCAACAAGATCATGCTTCTTGATGCCACTTCGTTCATATGGGGTGGACACCAGGATGGAAATGCATACCTGTTCGGGGATATCGTTGTTGGACGGAGCTGGATCGAGACCTCAACAAGTGTGAGCTGGCCGGTTTTAGCATACGCCGGAGATTTAACCATCGATTCCGTGGGTAGACTTACAATTGACGACACGACACTTATAGTCCCATCTACTCTTAGCACTAAGTACAAAATTGAGGTCCAGAATGGAGGATGGCTCAATGTTACAGATAGCAGCACTATCAAGGCTGACAACCCGAGTTTCAGATACAGCTGGGAATACCAGACAGGCAGCCATGGCCGAATTACTGCAAGCACCATTCAGGATTGCGGTGTTATGAACGGGCTCACTGTAGGAGCATCCGATTTCGTCATGGATTTCTCAACATATACGGACAATTATGCACTGGTTCTAAGTGCAATCGGAACAGTAATAGGCAACAGCACATTCGAGCAAAATGCTGGCGGCTTGGAGATACTGGCAGGAGCAGGAGCATTGATCTATCGAAACACGATTAGATTCAACACTGTCAATGGCATCGCAGTATTGGATCAGAACTCTCTTATATTTGAGAACAACATCAATAATAATTCAAACGGCGGGATAATGTTGCTTGGAAACACCCAAACAACTATTCAAGGCAATCATATCAAGGACAATCCTGTTGGGATTGTATTCTTTGCTTTCGGCCCTGTTTTTGCAGAATTAATGGATAATGAGATCATTTCGAATGTAGATTACGACATCCAGGCAATAGGCATGTTTGCTACGATGGAGATATGGGATGACCAGATTGGGACGATTCTTGCCCCCTCATCAGACATCAAGCTTCTAGCAGATAGAACTATACTAGCCACATGGGAACTACAGTCCGCTCATATCGAAGCTTCGGGCAATCTAATTATTGGCTCAACCGGAGAACTGTTACTGACTGGCGCCACACTTGAGATGGACTGCTCCGCACCGGGTGAATTTGGTATCTCGGTCCAGGCAGGAGGCTGGTTCAATCTTACTTCAGGAGGCCTTATCACTGCAATGAACACAGCCAATAACTTTGACCTGACCTTCCAGGCAGGAGCAAACGCCATCCTTGAGAGCAGTACCATCGAGTACGCGGGCTCAACGCCTGGCAGCGGTGTGCTGATCCTATCAAGCAACGTCCAGATCGACAACATGATTTTCAGGCTTAGCATGAATGGACTAGTTATTGATGGGACTGTCAGCATCAAGATCGGCAATTCTACATTCACAAGCAACATCGAAAATGGTTTGTTGGCAATGGGTAACTCTGAGCCAAACATCGATGACTGCACAATGACCAGCAATGCCGGTAACGGCCTGCTTATTCAAGGGATCAACACTACCCTTGAGAGAAACACCATCACCAGTAATGGTGCCAATGGCTTGCAGGCCTCAGCTGGAGCAAGCGTAACATCCAAAGAGAATGATTACAACGGGAACGCCAACTCTGATGTGTTATTGGAAAGTAGCGCCGTAATGCATTCGGACTCTGACAACATAGTTGACCTCTCTGTTACATCTTCTTCCTGGCTCTTCCTATTGACAGACATGGACATCCCAGGCTCATGGCAAGTCGATGGCGCAACGATCGAGGCTGATGCTGACATGACAGTTCTTGCCGGTGCTGAGCTAACACTAGCAGGAGGAACTCTCCAGATCCTCAACTCAACCACTGGTTATTCCACCCTGAGGGTTGAGACCGGAGGATGGCTCAACTGCTCATCTGGTGCGATATTTAAAGCAGCAGACCCTGCCACCATCTACCTGTTCTTTGTCTTTGGACACATCCATCTTGAGAACACAACCATTCAAGATGCATTCGAGCTGAGAATAGTTAATAGTCTGGACCCATCGAATAGGATCGCATACTCTGATATTTTCAACTGTAGCGTAAACGGCTTGATGTTGCTCAATGCCACAGTTGAGTTCGTCCACAACACAGTTCACAACAACCCAACTGGCATCTTCCTGACCAATGCAGCAGCCAGCACCCTCATCGAGTGGAATACCATTCAGGACAACTCAAACATCGGCATACATGTGTCCAGCAGTTCGCTGGGCAAAATAAGAAACAACGACATACTCCGCAATGGACAGGGAGCGGTGGGAGATGCTGGCATTGCGATCAGCCCAGGCGCAAGCACCAGCCCAGAGATCAGAGACAACAAAATTGGCCAGAACAACCCAGTGGGCATATACATAAACAGTGTTGGAAACAATTTCGACCTCTATAACGGTAACTTCTACGGCAACGTCCAGTACGGCATCCGATCAGTAACCGGCTCACTGAACTGGATCATCGCCGGAACCTCTTTAGGAACCAATAATCCATTCGACTTCGTAGGCTCCATCACCATCACTGGTACAGCCACCCTTGACCTTGACAACTGCTCAGTGGATCTAACTGGCGGCATAACTGTGGACGCTGGTGGTTTGTTTGTATACCAGAATAGCCCGAACTCCCTGACACTAGCAGGAGACTTGACAGTTAGCGGCATATTCCAGATACTGGACTCAAGATTACTGATGGCACCGACAACCGATGGCGATTTTGGCATCGAGATCACTGCAACTGGCACAATGATAGCAACAGGGAGCAATTTCACATCATCTACTGGCTTCACCTACACATTCAAGGTTATTGGAGGCGGTCATCTGGACCTGTTGGCTTGTGAACTCTGGATGATCGGCTTCGATGGCGGGTCTACTGATAGCGGGCTATACATCCAGGCATCTACATTAAACATGGTGGACTCAAACTTCACAGGAGTTGAGGATGGGATCATCATTGATGATAGTACAGCTACATTCACTGGTGGATGGGCTACCAATCCCTATGATGAGGCCATATCCATTCGTGGAACTAGTGATGTGACCATAAGCGGAATGCTGTTGTTCGATAGCTCTTATGGTATCTATATTCAAAATGCAGATGGGATCGTCCTCATAGATAACACAGAATTTGACAATAACATGTATGGTATTCGATATTGGAGCGGAACCGACCTTACAGTGCTGAACAGCCATTTCCATGACAACTTAAATTACGGGATATTCATCATGTTTGGATCCAAAGTTTCCATTATTAATTGTGTATTTGAAGACAACGATGTTGGATTCGGTTATGCATTCAGTAATGGAGGTTCAATGGTGTTCAATGACAATACTCTTGTCAATAACACGAACAACGGGGCAGTATTCCAGGGTATCTACTCCCCAATTACCCTCCAAAGGAACACATTCGAGAAAAATACTGATGGAAGCATTATTCTGATGGACATACCACAAAGCATGACAATAGGACCAGGCAACGAGTTCAAGAGCAGCCTCTACGGGATATGGCAGACCCATTCATCACCAACCATAATTGGAAACGACTTCATAGGCAACATCTACGGAATAATGACGACAAACTACTCCAGTTCCCTTATTACAGGCAATATGTTCACCAATAATACCCATGCCATCAACGTCTACACCCACTCAACACCTATGATAACCCTGAACACGTTCACAGGCTCGGATACTGCAATAAGCGTGCAGAACGATGGGCAGACCCAGGGAATAATGGATAACATCTTCCAGGGAACACTCCTTAGACACATCTATATCAGCAACGTTGCCGGTCTGACAATTCAGAGCAATGACTTCATTGATTCTGCTGGCGACGGCATCGTGGCCTACAACGCCACAGCTATGATCCTGAATAACGACATGGGCACGGTAGCTGGCTTCGACTTTGACTTATATCTCAATTCGCACTTCACAGCATTGAACACAACACATTCGACTGGCGGCAGGGTGAACGATTTACTTTCATACCTGACGATACAGTGGTATCTGGATGTTACAGTTGTTGACGGCAACGATACGCCAATGGAGAACGCCAGGGTTCAGGTGGAATCAAATCAGGCTGTGTTGGTCTATGATACCGATACCGACCCTGATGGAAATGTATTCAACCTGGCCATCACAGAGTATATTCAGTACAATGTTGGTGTCCAGACCAACATGGACCCCTACACAGTTACGGCCTCAAGGGATGGAATGACCAACAACACCATTGTGGACATATCTGTCACACACACCACCGATGTTGTTATCATGCTCAACAGGGCTCCGATCTTGATCGCTGCTCTGCCAGACATCAACTTCAATGAAGACCAAACACTGACAGGAGCCCTGAATCTCAACGGGTTCTTCTCCGATGCTGAGGTCATGTTATTCATCTCTTCTGCTACCATCAATATTGGAGTGACAATCAATCCTGATGGCTCTGTCGATCTCACAGGCCCAACGGACTGGAGCGGCTTCGAGGACATCACATTCACTGCAACAGACACCCATGGCCTCTGGAACCAGGACACTCTAAGAGTTACAGTTCATGCCATCAACGATGCTCCTGTGATACTTGGGCCACTGGAAGACCAGCCAAGGCTTGAGGACGAGACCTGGAGCATATCTCTGGCTGCCAACAAGACCGATGTGGACCACCTGCTGAGCCAACTGACATGGGTGGTAACTGGAGTGGAGAGCCCACTTCAATCGGTTGTAGTTGCTGGTGACATGTTGTTCTTTACCCCGATAGCTAACGCACATGGGACAGACATCATAACCATCATTCTTGTGGACGATGCTGGGCTGGCTGTCAGCCAGGATATTACAGTAAGTATTGCCCAGGTTAATGACCCGCCTTCAATAATGACAGTTAACCTCCTCACAGCCATAGAAGATATGCTCTACAGCGTGGATTATTTTGCATTGGACATCGACCCAGGCCCTGATACCCTGACATGGTCATTGGATACCGATGCAGGATGGCTGACAATTGATCCGGTAAGTGGAACACTATCAGGAACTCCAACCCAGGGGGACATGGAAAATGCTCCGTACTGGGTAAATGTGTCTGTAACTGATGGCAACACCGGCACGGACTGGACTAACTTCACCATAAGCATTGCCAACGTCAATGACCCACCCATGATAGCCGTATTCGCTCAACTTGCAGCAATGGAGGATGTACCCCTGGTGATACAGCTTGCTGGGAACCTTTCAGACCCGGATGACCCATTGGCTCTTCTTGAGATCGCTGCATATTCACCATACGCAAGTGTCATCGTGGATGGGTTCAACATCACTCTGACATATCCAGAAGGCGTTGTTGGTTTCGATACTCTCACAGTATGGGCTTTCGACCCGCATGGAGCATTCGCCGAGCGCCTGATATCCATCGTTGTGACTGCTGCCAATGATGCTCCTGTACTGTTGTCTATCGGAGATCTTACTGCGCTTGAGGACAGTACATTCTTCTACAGAGCTCATGCAATCGATGTTGATGCCCTTGATACTCTGACATTCTCAGACGATTCCCCGATATTCAACATTGACCCGGCCACAGGGATCATCTCATTCACCCCTTCAAACGCAGATGTAGGTGTTCACATCCTGACAATAACCGTGACCGATGGCATGGGAGCAACGGGCCAGGAAACTCTGGACTTCACCATTGTAAACACCAACGACCCACCAACCCTTGCCGTCCTTACAGGGCCAGGCATCATTGAGGGACAGGTGTTTTACATGAACCTGTCGAGTTTCATAAGCGACCAGGACGGAGACAGCCCACTTACCATTTCCACCAATAGCAGTAGCATCAGTGTCTTCCAGGACAACCACACACTGGCTCTGGCCTATGACGGGGACGAGACAAGCAAGGATCACGTGATGGTAACGATCACTGACCCCTCTGGACTCACCACTTCCAGAAACATTGTTGTATCCATACAGAACGTCAACGACCCCCCCACGATCACACTACTTCCTACCCAATTCGCAGTGGAAGATGTAGAGTACATCCTGCAGGCCAATCCATACATTGAGGATACTGACAACCTGACAACGGATCTAGTGGTATGGACGACCTCACCATATGGTGTCGCGTTAGGTGGTGGGGAGCTTGCATTCACCTTCCCCGAAGGTGTTACCAGCCATACTGCAACTGTTTATGTCTCTGATAACATGAATGGCAGCATTGCATACACCCAGGTGGCGTTTGTTGTAACCCCTGTAAATGACGCGCCAGTGATATCTGCATACATTGCTCAAGTCGCTGTAGAAGGGGAGCTGTTCATTCTAGACATGTCCACCCACATCCAGGATGCAGAGGATCCAAACGGCACAAACCTGGTTATTTCCTCGGACAGTGAATATGTAGCCGGGATAGACCAGAGCGCACAGACTATAACACTATTGTTCCCCAACGGGGTCACCAACACCTTTGTAACGGTGTCAGTAAGCGATGGGACAACAACTGTGAGCAGGGAGGTCGAGTTCAATATCATGGCTGTCAACGACCCACCGGTCTGGTTCAATGTGCCGGACTATTTGGCAATCGAAGGGGAGAACTTCGACCTGGACCTTAGTGCCTATATCAGCGACCCAGACAATGCAGTTGGAGACCTAAGCGTTGGTTCATCTAGCCCCTATCTTGTGGATTCCAACCCTCTGGCCCACATATTGGTGTTGAACTTCCCACAAGGGGTGTTAAACTCCAACGTAGTTCTGCAATTATCCGATGGGGAACATACAAGCTATGCAAATGTGTTCTTCACGATAGTTCCAGCCAACGAGCCACCTGTAATATCACAGATCCCTGACCAGTACGCCTCTGAAGACACACAAAAGCTCATCAACTTCTTTGCATACATTCAGGATGCCGAAACACCCAGTAATTCCCTGACCATTCAGGTAAGTAGCCCGTACGCAACTGTCAGTGGCCTCTCTGCCACGTTCCTTTACCCGGATGCCGCTGCAACACTAGAGACTGTAAGGCTTACTGTATGCGATGGAGACAAGTGCACGGCAGCTCTGTTCGATATTTACCTGACCCACATCAATGACAAACCAGAAATTATGAGCATGCCAGTGACAATTGGAGTGGAAGGCATCCCGTACTATTACGACATGGAGGCAACAGACCCAGACTTGCCCCAGGGATTTTTGCTGGTCTATTCACTCCTTGAAGCTCCTGCAGGCATGGTGATCGATTCCACAACAGGTCTGATCACGTGGTTCCCCAACGGAACCGATGTTGGCGATGTATTCGTACGAGTTGGGGTGAACGACGAGTTCGTGACCACATACCACAACTTCACCATCAATGTCTATGATGTGAATGACCCACCTCAAGACCTCCAGATACTCAGCCCTGCCTATGGAGCTGTGTTTGAGCCAAGCGACATCATCACCTTCCAGGGCTCGGCCTTTGACCCTGACGGAAACCTATTGACCTTTACCTGGAAGGACAACGGCACCATTCTAACAAGGTCTGCAAACTTCACCAGAACCCTAGCTCCAGGCGTGCATGTCATCACTCTGATCGTGGATGATGGTGAGTCGATCTCTGTCGAAGATGTGGTTATCACAGTGAGAGAACCTCCGGCGCCTGACGAAAAGGGAGACCTGGTGGATCTAGGCATATTCCAGCTATCCTTCAGCCTCATCCCGATACTGATCTTCCTGATACTGCTGATAGTCGCGCTTGTTGCTGTCATGATAGGCGGCCGCCGCAAGGATCCACCCATCCAAGAGGTATTCGAGAAAAGGCGTTAGGCATGAGCGAATATAAACTCGAATGCCTCCGGATCTCAGCCTGCATACAGGGAAAGAAGGTACTTAGCGACGTTTCGATAGGCTTAAGCAAGGGAGAATTTCTCACAGTGACCGGGCCTTCTGGAGCAGGCAAGTCAATGTTCCTAAGAACACTGAACAGGCTTCAGGAGCCTCATTCAGGAGTTGTCAAGCTTGATGGAGTGGACATCCAGAACATTGATCCCAGAGAACTCAGAAAAAGGGTGGGCATGCTCTTTCAGTTGCCAGCAATATTCGAAGGAACCGTGGCAAAGAACATTTCTATGGGCATTCGATACAATCACAAATGCTCTCAAATGGACAGGCCAAGACTTAAAGCCATAATCGCAAAGGCAGCCACAGATGCAGGGCTGAACAGTTCATTTCTCCTTAAGGATGCAAATAGACTTTCTGTTGGCGAACAGCAGAGGGTGTGCCTTGCAAGAGCTCTTCTATGCAAGCCCGAGGTCCTTCTGCTAGATGAGCCAACAGCATCATTGGATCCAGCGTCTGAAATTGTCATCGAAACGACACTGAGCTCTCTAAACCAGTTGGGAATGACCATCATCATGGTAACACACAAGCTTGAGCAGGCAACCCGGCTGGGCTCCAAAATGCTTAGGATCGAGAATGGGCGAGGGACGTGGTTAGGTAAGCCTGAAGTTTATCTCGCTGAAATTCAGATCGATCTGAAAAGGCCTTCAAACAAGAAGAAGGGAGAGAGGAATCGATGATGTCTTCACAAAAAGAAAGAGAGGGATCGATGACGCCTTCACAAAACCAAATATTTGGGGGCAGACGCTGATGAAACGGTCTGGAGACAAACCATGACGGAGCAACTGGGAGGAAAAAACTGATGGAACTCACATATTCGGCCCAGGAAGGTTATATGTTCGTTGGTTTCTCGCTTGTATTACTGGCCATATTGTTCACCCTCATCAAAAAAAGAAACCTTGGCCTTGGAAGAGAACTTGGGATCTCTGCATTACGAGCATTCGTTCAACTTTCAATACTGGCTCTTGTTCTGGGTTACGTATTCTCATCAGGCAGTCTGCTGCTTGTGCTGCTGATATACACATTCATGCTTTCGCTTGCGGCCTACACCTCATCAAAGCGTGCAAAAGGGATCATGGCTCCGTATACGCTCACCCTGACAAGCATTTCAATAGGAGCCGGTTCTACCCTTGCTCTCCTAATATTGCTGCAGATCATGCCTCTGACCCCAATATTCCTTGTACCTCTTGGAGGCATGGCCATTGGCAATTCGATGAATGCCTGCTCCCTGACTCTTGACAGGCTGGCAGGAGAGGTCAAGGCAAACAAGCTACACATCGAGACCCTACTATCCCTGGGCGCCTCAGGGCAGGAGGCACTTGAGCCCTACTCCAGGCAGAGCATCAGAACTGCATTGATACCGACCTTAGACAACCTAAAGAGCTTAGGCATAATATTCATTCCAGGCACCATGACTGGCATGCTAATCGGGGGAATGGACCCTTACTGGGCTGCAATGTATCAATTGGTCATAATATTCATGATTCTTTGCTCAAACCTATTGACAATACACATCGCGACCCTATTGGCTCACAAGAGGCTTTTTACAGATGCGCATCAGCTACTGCCATGATATAGATAAGCAAAAAATTAACCACCTATGTTTCAAATTATCTATGACTCGGTTTTTTAGATTACCTAATACGTTATTTTTAAGAATGCCGAAGACACTATTTGTCAGATAATCTAAGACAAGTTAACATTAAAATACCCTTAAATAAGTAGAGCCAGAAAGTTTATATTAGATAAGTGTACCAAAGACCGACATCCCTATATACCTAAAAACCCTGATTTATATAACATTACGCAAAGTATATATACTACTTCGGCGTGGCCGGGAATACGAAAATGTCACCGATATTAGTTGGCGAGGTCGAGAACATTACATCCGAAGGACAATTCATTCTTCGGACCGACAGCAAAGTAAAGGTAGGTTCCACAGTCACTGACAGGAGCCAACGCATCGTCGGGCGCATCACCAGGGTATTCGGACCTGTAAAACGACCCTATGTATCTGTGGCACCCAAGAACAAGAAGAATGCCGGATTGGCAATGATGGGGAAAAAACTCTATCTAAATGAATGAGGGGGAATCTTAGATGCCAAAGAAGAACACATTGACCGATGAGGTAACACGTTGTCCAGAATGCAAAAGCTCTCATCTGGTCAGAGACTACGAAAGAGGAGAACTGGTTTGCGAGGAATGCGGACTGGTTCTGGATGAACAATTCATAGACCAGGGTCCTGAATGGCGAGCCTTTAATGTGGAGCAGGGAGAGAAGCGCTCCAGAACTGGCGCACCCATGACCTACACCATTCACGACAAGGGTCTAAGCACCGAAATAGGGTGGAAGAACAAGGATTCATACGGTAAGAGCATCCCTACAAGGAACAGGGCCCAGCTTTACCGCCTTCGCAAATGGCAAAGAAGAATCCGTGTCAGCAACGCCACCGAAAGGAACCTTGCGTTCGCACTTAGCGAGCTTGACCGCATGGCAAGCGGCATGGGACTCCCAAGGAACGTCAGAGAGACCGCTGCAATGATCTACCGCAGGGCTGTAAGCAAGAACCTGATCAGGGGAAGGAGCATAGAGGGCGTCGTAGCAGCCTCGCTCTACGCTGCATGCAGGCAATGCAATGTTCCAAGAACACTTGACGAGATCGCTGGCTCCTCCAGAGTTGGAAGAAAAGAGATCGGCAGGACATATCGATTCATGACAAGGGAGCTAAAGCTCAAGCTCATGCCTACAAAACCTCAGGACTACATCTCCCGTTTCTGCTCCGAGTTGAAGCTGAGCGGAGAGGTTCAGACAAAGGCCGCTGACATCCTGAAAAACGCCGCCGAAAAGGAACTTACCTCAGGAAGAGGGCCTACAGGCGTGGCCGCTGCTGCCATTTACATATCGTCCATACTTTGTAACGAGAGAAGGACTCAAAGAGAAGTAGCTGACGTTGCAGGTGTAACCGAAGTGACCATTCGGAACAGATACAAGGAGCTTACAGACAAGCTTGGCATTGAGATCCAGCTCTAGAACTTGTAGAAGCCTTGTAGAAGCTCTTCTACATGACGCCATTTGCCCTGGAGCCAGTTAACTTATTAACCTCCAGTCCCTTTGATGCCCTGGTTTTGGGGGGCATAAAATGGTCAAGTCTTACCTAGAATTCATAGAGCTTGTAAAGGACATAAACAACATCCGCTCCATCGAGCAGTTACTGGAATGGGACCATGAAGTAATGATGCCTCCAGAGGGTGTGAAGGACCGTGCATTACAGATGGCAACCATCTCAAAGATGAGCCATGACTTGCTTACGTCCTCCAAGATGGAGCGACTTCTAGAGGAATTGAACTCTCTTAAGGCAAAGAACGAGCTTGCCCCGGACCAGCTTGCCAACCTGCGGGAGATCGAATGGGTGTACCACAGAGCAGCCACCATACCCTCAGAGCTTGTTTCAAGGATCGCCAAGGCCAAATCAGAGTCCTACGCAACGATGGATCAAGGCCAAGAAGGATAACAGCTTCAAGGCTTTCCAGCCATGCCTCAGTGAAATGCTGGACTTGAGGAAAGAAGAGGCTGAAGCAATTGGATATCAGTCCAACCCTTATGATGCTCTTTTTGATGGATACGAACCTGGATGGACAAGTGGGCAGGTTGCGACACTATTCAAGGAGCTTAGAAATGATCTGGTGCCGATACTGAAGATGATAGTGGATTCTGGAACAAGACCTGACCAGGGAATACTCAGGCAGAGCTTCCCAGTTGAGAAGCAAAAGGAATTCAACACCATGGTAGCAAAGGACATTGGCTTCGATCTGGAGCGAGGAAGGCTGGATGAGGCAGTCCATCCCTTCACCATTGGATCTCTTCACGACACCAGGATCACAACCCTATATCACCCTGAAGACCCGCGCCCCGCCTTATTCGCTACCATCCACGAGGCCGGGCATGGCATGTACGAGCAAGGCTACAAGGAAGAGCATCAATCCACACCTCTAGGGCAACCAGTATCGTTTGGGATCCACGAGTCACAATCCAGGATGTGGGAGAACATGGTTGGAAGGTCCAGACCGTTCTGGGAGCATTACTTCCCAAAACTCAAACAGACCTTCAGCGGAGCTCTTGCCAATGCAGAACTGGACCAGGTGTATGCTGCCTTCAATGATGCCCATCCCTCACTGATAAGGGTAGAAGCTGACGAGGTCACCTACAACCTGCACATAATCGTCAGGCTGGAAATGGAGCTTGGGCTCTTCGATGGCAGCATTTCCATAGAAGAGGCTCCACAGGCCTGGAACGAGAAGATGGAGAGTTACCTCCAGGTACAGGTGCCTGACAACGCAAATGGGGTGCTTCAGGACGTCCACTGGTCTCATGGTCTGTTCGGATACTTCCCAACCTATGCCCTTGGCAACCTATATGCGGCCCAGTTCTATGATTCTGCCAATAAGGACATGCCAGGCCTTCAAGATGACATTCGGAATGGTAATTTCTCACCACTCTTGGATTGGCTCAGGACGAACATACATCATCACGGAAGGCGATACAGAGCAAATGAGCTTGTCAAGAACGTGACTGGCCATCCACTTGACTCCTCACACTTCATCAAGCACCTACGAGATAAGTACAAGCCTCTTTATAGCTAAAAATTTGGCGTTTCCAGGTGTCATTCAAGGCTTGGATGTGATGCCTGACCATAGGTGCAGTTTGAGGGGCTGCCCCTGATACCTCAGCTCGAAAGACACATCCTTGTCAGGTAATGGAATGGAATGAACATTGTAACCTTCTGCCAAAAGAGCGGTAATGAGGTGTTTGCGATAATTTCGGGATCGTTTCAGTATTAGAGCAACCAGATTATGATGCTTTGGGGTAGGATAATATCTCTTGAATCTCCCATCAACCACGACTTTAATCAAGCCAACCAGCAGCAACTCTTCTAACCTCCGTTGAGCCATCCTAGGGGTCGAAGTGGTATGTTCTGACATCTTGGTTATGGTGCCGCCTGGGCTCTCTGTAACTAGCTTAAATAGCTTGACAGAAAGATCATCTGTAATGATGGCGAACAACTGCATCTCCCCCTCTTGAATGAAGCCTTTTGGGTAATATACCAGCTTTCGTCCATACTCGCCTCGGTTGACAAGTCCTGCGGCTTCAAGCTTTTTCAGGTGCCATGCCACAGTGGAATTGGAAAGCCCGAGCCTTTGTGCAAGAGCTCTTTGATGAAGGGCTGGAGTATCATGAAGCTCAAAGAATATCCTCATCTTGTTCAGCTCAGGCAAGGTATTATGCGGCGAAAGCATGGAATTTGCCTGTTGCGAGCTGGGTCTTTTTGGAATTACTACCTCATCTTCGACCATGCCTTTAAGGGCGCTGCCCATTGACCGTTTCAATCCGAACCCTCGATGTTGAGGTCATACTCCCCGAGTATCAGGGCTGTGGCTTCAGCAGGGTCCAGATCTCCGAAATTATCCTCGCTTAGGTAGTTTAGGGTTCTGCGTATGTTTGTGAATACTTCCCTGGGTAACTTGGCTCGTTTCTTTTTTGGAACTCCAGAGATCATCTTCTGGTACTGAGCCTCTATTCTCTTGTAAAGGAGCTCCATGTCAGTTGATCTTCTAACCTTCTTGACCTTATGCTCCACTGGAAGAACCATGATGCCAGCACCTTTCATGATGCGATAAGGATGAGAGAATCGGGAATGCTTTGAAGCCCTGCTTTTTACGATCTTAAGCTCCCGCCGCTCAGGGCTCTCTTTGCTGGTGTATCTAAGGTGAACCACACAATCAGCCAGATACATGGGGATGACAATGTCCGGGCCTGACAGGTCACCCTGGGAACCATGCTCCTCAAGGGTACATAGAACCGTACCGATCCTTCTAACTTCCCTCAATAGGAACGATACAAGCTCCCTCTGCTCGTACTTTGAGTCAACAGACCAAAGCACTGGGGTCAATGGGTCCACAACAATCCTGGCGTTATGACCCTCCCATTCCTCAACAAAATCAGATAGCTCCTTCTGTATGAAATCTGTGAACTGTTTGCCTGAAGCATCTATGAACACAAGCTGCCCATTGTCTAGATACTTCGTGATGTCTTCCCAACCCATCATGGCGGCTTCCCGCACGATCTGATCCGGTGCCTCATCTAGAGTGATAAATATCCCATCTTCCCCCATCTCCAATCCGCGCCTGAGGAACTGGGTTGCAAAAGTGGTCTTACCAGCGCCAGAAGCTCCAATTACCACTGAAGTAGAATAACGAATAAATCCTCCATCAAGTTGTTCGTTAAGGCCAAAAACTCCGCTCTTTACCCGTTCGGTCATAAACATTCCTCTATGCCTAGCGCCTCATGTGGTATAATTCCAGATGAAGCCCTTACTTTTAAACATTTTCGGAAAGAAAAATCCATCAACGCATTAACGGCAAACACATTCCCCATCATTTTCAAAAACATAGGACAAGCTCAAACTAGCCTTAAGGTCGTGTATTTCCTGGGTTAC
>JAUVCJ010000082.1 GCA_030595765.1 Thermoplasmatota archaeon
TAAGTCCAGGGGCTAACATGCATAGCTCATGGCTAGAATAATGATAGGTGTTGCATGGCCCTATGCCAATGGCCCGATACACCTCGGCCACGTGGCTGGCTCTCTACTACCCCCAGACATATTCTCTAGGTTCCACAGGCTCAAGGGCAACGATGTCCTTATGGTATCGGGCTCTGACCAGCACGGTACCCCGATCACTGTAACAGCCGAGGCTGAAGGGGTGGACCCTCAAGAGATCGCTACCAGATACCATGATATCAATTCCAAGGCCATTGAAGACTTGGGGATAGAGTTCGATCTTTTTTTCCATACCCACCATCCAGCCCACACCGAGGTTGTTCAAGACCTTTTCACAACGCTGTTGGAAAAGCATCACATATATGAAAAGAACATGATGGCTCCCTATTGCCCCAGTTGCACACGGTTCCTGCCAGACAGATACGTAGAAGGCGATTGCCCACACTGCAAGTCCGATGGAGCTAGAGGTGACCAGTGCGATGACTGCGGCAAGCCTCTGGATGCCGAAGAGCTGGTGGATGCCAGATGCAAATTTTGCGGTTCTGAACCACAGATGAAGAAGACAAATCATTTCTTTTTGAGGCTCAGCGCCTTTGAGGAACCTCTCAAGGACTTCATCAGCGACAAGGACCACTGGCGATCCAACACCATCAACTTCACCCGAAACTGGCTCGAAAATGGCCTTCATGATAGAGCTATTACTAGAGACATGACCTGGGGAATACCCATACCGCTCCCTGGCTACGATGATAAAAGAATATATGTCTGGTTCGATGCGGTTACTGGCTACCTGTCCACATCCAAGGAATGGGCAAGGCGCAAGGGAACTCCAGATGCCTGGAAGGATTTCTGGGAGGATCTGGATTGTAGGCATTATTACTTCCTTGGAAAGGACAACATACCGTTTCACACCATCATCTGGCCTGCTATGCTAATGGGCTATGGCGGATTGAACCTGCCCTATGATGTTCCTGCCAACGAGTTTCTGAGGCTTAAAGGCCAGCAATTCTCAAAGAGCAGAGGAGTTTCGATCGCCCTGCCAGATGTTCTGAGAACCTACGACCCCGACCTTATCCGGTACTATCTCACGGCAAACATGCCTGAAGGCAGGGATGCTGATTTTACATGGGAAGGCTTCGTGCGTAGGTGCAACGAGGAATTGACCAACTCATCAGGCAACCTTGTCCACAGAATCCTCACATTCACAAAGAAGAACTACGGCTCAATTCCGCCCCCTGGAACTCCAGGCCAGGACGAGCTGGAGACCGAAGAATCCATTAGGAACACCTTCTGCCAGGTGGAGCATTACCTGGAAGGATGCGAGTTCAAGAAGGCTATGAAGACCATAATGGAGCTTGCTGGAGTCGGGAACCGATACTTTGTCAAGAAGCAGCCATGGGCTCAGATCAAGACCGACCGCGAGGGTTGCGCGACCACGCTTCACACCTGCTTGCGCCTTATTCAGGCCATGGGCGTCATGATCAATCCATTCCTTCCTGGCGCATCTGAGAGGCTATGGAAAATGCTCGGCAACGAGAACACAATCAAGGAAGCAGGCTGGGAGGCTGGATTAGCTCCTCTGCCTGTTGGCCAGCCCCTAGATGACCCTGTGCCGCTGTTCAAAGTGCTTGAAATACCCGAAGAGGGAGATGATCCTTCAAAAGAAGGTTTAAAAGATTCAAAAGATTCAAAAGAAGAATCCAAGACCAACAAGCACACCGATCCTAATACTAAAAAGGCAGGATCCAGTCCAGCGCTTGAAGATGATCCCGCGGGATTTCCATTGGACCTCCGGGTCGGCACCGTTACCAGCCTAAAAGACCATCCAAACGCCGACAAGCTCTGGGTGCTTGAGGTTGACCTCGGGACCGAGACCAGGACATTGGTTGCAGGCCTCAAACCATACTATGACCCAGAGGCTCTAAAGGGCAATCAGATCGTCATCGTGACCAACTTGGCTCCTGCGAAACTTAGAGGCGTCGAGTCAATGGGCATGATGCTGGCTGCTGACGATGGAAAGGGAGTTGTAAGCTTTCTCAAGCCTTCAAAAGCAGTTCCCAATGGTACGACTGTATCTCCAGAGGGACAGGTTATCGACATACCGGATGCTCCCTTGGACTTCAAGAGGTTCTTGAAGGTTCAGATGATGGTTCAAGAGGAAGAGGGCAAGCACACCATCCTTTTTGGTGAGAACAAAATGATAGCTGGAGTTGAGGTGGCTGGAGACGGGAAGTCCCCAAAGGGGGTATTGATCACGCTGGATAGGCCGATCCCCTCAGGCTCCAGTGTCAGGTAGTGAAATTTATGCGCATGGACATGCACATCCATTCAACGTATTCTTCTGATGGTAGCGCAAGCCCGGGTGAAATTATCAAGTATGCTATGAAAAATGGTCTGGATGGCGCTGCGATAATGGACCATAACGACCTTCGCGGCTCCATTCAAGCCAGAAAGATCGCCAAAGGACATAAGCTGGATAACTTCCTGATCGTACCAGGCCTGGAGGTCAGCACCACTGAGGGGCATGTCCTGGCCTATGGTATCGACGAGCTGATACCCAGAGGCCTTTCCCCTGAGGAAACAATCGATAAGATCCATGAAACTGGTGGAATTGCAGTGGCGGCTCACCCATATCGATACTGGTCAGGCCTTGGTGAAAGTGCAACGAAAAGTGCCAATTTCGATGCACTGGAAATTCACAACTCAGGCTCAAAAAGAAGCCATAATCGCAAGGCATTCGACCTGGCAAAAGAGATGGGTGTGGGATACACAGGAGGCTCCGATGCACATGTCCTAGAGGATGTGGGCCTGAGCTGGACTCGCTTCCTAGAACCCTGCCAGAGCATTGACGAGCTCCTTAAGGCCATTCAAAAGAAGCAGACCAGAACTGGCGGAGCCCACAGATCCCCATACAGAACCGCTGTTTATGTCCAGCGATCTGTCAGTCTATGGATGGGTAGGGGCTTTAAGAAGATGTGAACCTGGCCGTTAATAAACCAATGATTATCAAGCAACCATCTCTTTTAGACCCTTGTTATGGCGGCTCCCTGAAGCCTTGCCTCGTAAAAGGATCCCTTCATCATTAAGGATGTCTTTCATTTTCTCGAACGGGACGCCTGCGATCTCGGCTGCCCTGGATATCGTTATCCTGTCGGCTCTGTAAAGTTCGATTGCAGCCACCAGCCTGATCTCTGGTTTCTGGTCCAGGAACAAACGCACAGCATCTCTGATGAACTCTGATCGGTTATCATAGTAGCCAGTCTTGATGATCGCATCGATTTCCTCACTCATTTTCTCGGGGATTGTTATTGAGACCATAGTATTCACCAATAACAATAGATATTATTAGATGTTATTAAATAACCTTTCTGCTCATATTGTTTAAAGCGTTGAGGCTAAACTTCAGCAGTAATTTTTCAAAGCCTAAACTCTGGGATAATGGAGTGTGCTGAATACAGAGATAGCTCTCATAGATTCAAGCTGCAGATTTCTTTGCCTTCCGCCCCTTGATAAGGAGTATCGGCGACATGATGATGGTCAGCAACAGCTGGATGCCCAGCATTGGCAATAGGTCGGGTATGATGAGCATGATTATCTTTGCAATACCGGTCTTGTTCTTGGATACAAGCGGGAAGCTCTTGATGTGCCATGCTGGGTAATCGCCTACTGGTTTTGCGGCCTTGGCCTTTTTTGGAGATGCGGCCGCCTTGGGAGATGATTTCTTTGCAGCAGCCTCAAGGGTTGCCCTTTCCTTGGCGTCAGCGGCCTGAGACTCTGCTTTCTTTTGTGCCAGGGTTCGCTTCTGTTCCTCGCTGAGTTTTACAACAAGGCTGGCCTCAGGTATGACCAGGTCTTCGCCATACTTCTGGGCAAATACATCGGCAATACTGCTCTTGGGCTTGAAGTTGGCAAGCTCATCGATGCGCTTTTCAACCTCTGTCATGGGAATAATGCTAGATCTGCTCCAGTCCAGCTCGACCTCTTCTTCCTCCTCTGCAGTTTCCCACTCAACCGAGGTAGTGGACTCTTCAGAGATGGCCTCATCAACAGCAGGTTCAAAGGATTCCTCTTCCTCTACTGAGATGGATAATTCCTCTTTAGCCTCTGGTTTGGCCTTGGTTACACCATCGCGCTTCCTCTCGATCTTGGTGCGCTCCTTTTGGAGCTTGGACTGAACCTTCTCTCGCTTATTCTTGCGCTTGCGGGCTTTCTTTTCGTACTTGACCTGGCGCTTCAAATCGCGTAAGCTTCGTTCTGCCATGGAAAATCCTCTGGATGGATTGAAATAAAAGGAATTAGCCCTTATATACATTGTGGTAAGCAAGGCCTCGTTATATTGAGCAACTGAAGAAGTAGCTCAAGAAGCAAATTGAAGAAAAATAGAAGAAGCACCAGAAAAAAAAACTGAAGAAGTGAAGACGCAATTCAAGAGACTGATTAGTCTTCTCCAATAAGGCACACATCCGAGTTGCCAACAATCCTGATGTCCTGGAATGTGCCCAAGATCTTTGGATTGTAAGGAAGCACAACCGGTCTGTAGGCATCTGTTCTCCCAAGTAGGGTTCCAGGCCTGATTCCTGGCTCAACGACCAACACCCTCTGGATGCTTCCTACCATCCCCTCCAGGCCCTTACGGCTTAATTCCAGTCTAAGGCTGGTAAGCTCACGAGACCTCTGCTTTGAAACTACACCTTGGACTCGATCTGGAAGATTCGCAGCTACAGTTCCAGGCCTGCTTGAGAATCTGGTGATGTTGATGCTTGCAGGCTTCAACTCCTGCAGGAGCTTCATACTGGCATGGTGGTCCTCATCTCTTTCTCCTGGAAAGCCTGTGATGATGTCTGTGGCCAATGAAATGTCTGGCAACGCCTTTCTGAAAATCCTGATAAGCTTGCAAAACTGCTCAACATCATAATTGCGGCTCATTGCCTGGAGAATGCGGCCTGAGCCGGACTGAAGTGGGATATGCAGGAACCTAAACAGCTTCTCATGTCTGGAGAATACATCTACCAGGGCGTTAATGTCCCTCAATGCGCCTGTTGGATTCATCATGCCCACCCTTACCCTGAACTCCCCGGGAATGGAGCAAACCTCCTCTAGCAATTCTGCCAGACTTGTCCCGATGTCGTTACCGTACAACCCGTTGTCCTGAGAGGTTAGTCTTATCTCCATTGCTCCACCCTTGATGGCCTGGCGAGCCTTTTCAATGATTGCACCAGGCTCTTGACTTTGATGTGCTCCTCTGGCAAGCCGAGTTATGCAATAGGTGCACTTCCCAGTGCAGCCCTTGGAGATAGGGATGGTGGCAACTTTGCCATCCATTGCAACTTGAAACTCCTTGGCTCCTGCTTCCCAATCTCTTTTTCCATTTTGCTCCTCAACATCAGCAAGAAGGCTGGGTATGGTGAATTGGTCTTCAATTTTAACCACACAGGCATCGGAGACCGCCTCTAAAATCAATTCTGCCTGGACATTTGCCATGCAGCCAGTGACAATGAGCCTCCTGCCATCCTGGGCAAGCTCAATAAGCCTGCGTAACATTTTGATCTGGGTGCTCTCGATGACGGTGCAGGTATAAACCACGCTGGCATACACCTCATGTTCGAAGGCAGCATGAATGCCTTGACGCACTTCAAAGCCGAGGAAGCCCAAGCGGGTTGCCATCTCCCCTGCTTCTCCCTGGTTCATGGTGCAGCCGTATGATTCTATGTGGATCTTCACAACACTGGCATGCAAGAATTTGTTATATAAGGTTGGCGACCCCCATAAACGCAAAATATATCTGACATCACTATTCTACCCCGGCGGTGGAGCTCCTGTTCAAATGCGAATGGTATGCTTCAAATATTCGCAATTTACCCTGTACGGGGTATCCGATGCGCACTCATCAAGCATGAGTGCTTTCATCTACCCCTACTCATTCGCAAAGCTCATTCGTGCAAGGGTAGCTACTCGGTGATGCCTTCGGCCTCACCTTGCCGGCCTGGAACTTCGGGTTCCAGACCGGAGCAAGCTTGTCTCACCTCGCACTCTCATACGCAATTTACCCTCGTGCGAGGGTAGCCAAGCCTGGTCAACGGCGCTAGATTGAGGGTCTAGTCCCTAGCGGTTCGCGAGTTCAAATCTCGTCCCTCGCACTTTTTTTAAATTTCATATTGCACAGAAAAAAAGTGCGGGGAATTGCGGAGTAGCAACGACGCAATGTACTCGCACCATTTTTCCCCCAATTGCGCTGAAAAAGTGTGAGAAGGTGCGGAATGATATGACGCACCGTACTCGCGCCACTCCTCTTTCCATTTTGAAGACAACATATGACATATTGAAATGTCAGTCTTGAAAAATACGGCATTGCATAATACCATAATCAAGCATTTTTGCCACTCGTAAAATTCATAAACATTAAATATACTTATAGGGCTGGAAACTTCCATCGGAGGATTGGATTGCACCCAGTTTTAACGGTCATTGAGGATGAGTTGGGACACATGTTCCAGCCCGAGTTTGCCAAGGCCATCCTATCAAAACAGCTGGCAGACATCAACCAGACCCGGGAGGGATTCACCGATGCAAACGTGGAAGTGTTATTGGATCGCATCGAGAACAAGGTGCTTGTGAGCTTCTATGGCGATAAGGCCAAGTCCATGATAGCAGACATCAAGAGAAAGATCAGGGATTTGGAGTCCTGATCAACTCCTATGCAGAATGATGAGCCTCTTGAAATGCTTTCGAGTTTAAGGGTAACGGAGGGGAAAAAATGAGCAAGGTCAAAAGCGGCATTTTTGGGCTAAATGCACTACTGGATGGCGGGATCATCAAGAATTCCACAACAGTGGTCATCGGAGCCTCAGGCGCAGGCAAGACCACCTTTGCCACCCAATTCCTTAAACGAGGGCTAGAGCAAGGCCAGCTCGGGATATTCGTGAGCCTGGATGAGAATAAGGAGCAGATAATCCAGGAAGCAATCGGAATGGGCTGGACAGAGATACAGGATTACCTCAAAAGGAACATGCTGATTTTCATCGATGCATCTGGAAAGGAGTTCAGCACCTTCATACACAAGGAATTACCAGGTTTCGTATCAGAGTGGGCAGGCTCGGACACCAGGATCGTCATAGACCCGCTTACACCTGTTATCTGGTCCACCAGCGACCGCTACGAGCAGCGCGAGCTCATGGCCTTCCTGCTCAAGGAAATGAGAAAAATTGGCACTGTCTTGGCAACCCTGGAGGAACACAGCCCATCCGGCGACCTTTCAGGTACAGAGACTGTGATACCGATGTATCTGGCGGACAGCGTTATTCATCTAAGGCATACTGCGCTGGATGAAACCTCAGAGAGAAAGTTGAGGATCGTCAAATGCCGCTCGTCGCGTCATTCCAGAAGATGGCATGGATACAAGATCATCGGAGGCTTGGGAATAGTTATTGATGAGAGCGAACCCCCAGGCCCCACGACCAATGAGGTCACAGAAAAACTGGCCAAAAGCCTGATGGCAGTGGATAACCTCCCTCAAAGTGTCAAGACCCGATTACAGAGAGTATTCTCCAACCTCAGGGATGAGGATTTCCAGGGCATTGATGTCAACAACATCCTGGCAAACATCATCAACGAGTATGGTGTTTGAGCATGATAGATGACGAACTTGATTCTGGCACAGTTCTGAAAGCCTTTCAGAAGGCTATAGGCCATGATGTAGAACTGGACAGGTTCGAGGGAGTTCATGGAGGCAGAACCCTTTTCATGAACAAGACCCGTCAACAGATATTCTCACTTCTTACAAGGTTTCCATGCGCACACCTAAATGACATCAGCAGGAAGCTGGAGCTTACCCTTCCAACTACACGATGGCATCTAGATAAGTTGGTTGATGGAGGGTTTTTATCCTCGAAAAAAGTCGGGAACAGAATAGTATTCTATCCCCATTCCATGATCGATGCCGATGAAGTGGAGATCCTATCGTTTTTGAGCCAACCACGGGCGATCGTTGTGTTTGTAGGCATCAGAGAGAATCCTGGCCTGCCTCAAAGCAAGCTGGCTAGAAAGTTGGAGATGAACATTCAGACCCTATCCATTTACCTCAAGCAACTGATAAGTTTCGAGCTGGTAGCTGTGGTTGTGGATGGCAGATTCAAGCGGTACTACCCCACCTCCAGGTTCAAGGAGATGGAAGATTCCCATATGCTGAGGCTAAAGAGATTCAGGGAGGAAATTCTTGAAGGGCTTACAAAAGATGGGGTGCACCCAGAGGTTGTCAGAACCACTGACAAGGAAATGCACGTCAAGATACTGGTGGGTACCACGCGGTCTGTGTTCATAATACATACCGATCCTTTCATCACAATGCTACTGGGCTAGGCTTTTAGTTATTTCCAACCTTTTGTCTAACTTTGCCTAACCGTACCATCAATACTGTGATCATCTACTACAATCGGATTTCAGAAATGGAGTTGCTAGCATTTTGGAAAGATCAATTTGTTTTATTGTTAGACTTGTCAGTATTTTTCCATGAATCTCAGATCCAGCTCCTGTATCTTTTTTCTCATCCATCTAAAGGAACCGAATGCAAAAAGCATTGCAACTGCCCACATGTAATACTGCTGGATAGAGGCCAGAAAGTTGAAGAACGAATGCATCCCAACGGCTGCCAAATAATACGGAAGGGCTGAACGGCTTCTGAGCTTTTTAAGAGCAATGCCATAGCCATATACTGAACTGGCACTGGCGTGCAGAAGTGTGGAGGAGAACGCTCTCAGTAGCCCCAGCGTGAGGGCAATGGTCAGAGTGCCGCCGGGCTCAAGAAGTGCAGTTCCCTCGTATAGCAGGTTCTCTGTTGCGGCAAATCCTAGACCAGCGGCAGCGCCGTATATC
>JAUVCJ010000031.1 GCA_030595765.1 Thermoplasmatota archaeon
TTGAATGAATCTTTTGATGAGCTCTGTTTTTCCTACCCTTCTTCTTCCTGTTATAACTGCCATTATGGATCTTGTTTTTGACAGTACATACAATTGCTCAAGATTCTTCAGTTCCTCCACTCTGTTGTAAAATTCCATATAGCCACCTAAATGTCATGATTGTAATTATTATGGTTGTAATTATTATGAGTGTAATAATAATATAAAAAGATTTTGTTGGGCGCGGCATGATAGATTTCAAAGTTGTTTTCACATCATCAAAATAGCCTTTGATAAACTCAACCCCACAGCCTCCTCTAGCGCCGATCCCTTTCGCTCTGAGCAGTCCGCACCTGCCTGTAAGCTGCCCACCCCAACCCTAATAATCTCCGCCCCCCATACTTCCCCCAATGAAAATCCATCTCCTCTCCGACCTACACACCGAGTTCGGCTCCTTCAGCTTTCCAGCCACCCCCAGAGACCTCCTCATCCTGGCCGGTGACACAGGCCTTTCCACCAAATTCCTAGATATTGTCAAAGCTCAAGCTCTCATCTCCCCAGTCGCTCTCATTCTTGGCAATCACGAGTATTATGGCGGGGATTTTGATAAGATCCTGCGCTTATGGCAGGAAGTAGATATCGAGAACCTTCATTTCCTTGAGAATTCCACCATCATCCTCAACAGCATCCGTATCATTGGCTGCACTCTTTGGACAGACATGGATAACGGCAACGAAGATGCCATCAAGGCAGCAGATAACGGTATAAACGATTACTTCCGCATTAAAAGGAAGGGTATACCCATATCCCCACTGGATACCATGGAGCGATTCAAGGCCAGCAAACAGTTCTTAATTGATGAGCTGGCAAAGCCCCATGACGGCTCCACGATCGTTCTGACACACCATCTGCCCAGCTACAAATCCGTGATGCCTGAATTTGTTGGCAATCCGCTTAACCCTGCTTTTGCAACTGAGCTGAGCGACCTTATCGAGTCGACCCAGCCAGAGCTGTGGATCCATGGACACACCCACTCCTCGCTTGATTACTTCATTGGCAATACCAGGGTGATATGTAACCCCAGGGGATACTTAGGCATCGAGGCGAATCCGAATTTCGATCCTGAGCTCATTATAGAATTATGAGGAATTGGCTCGATAACTTTTCATGTAGACCATGGATAACTATCATCCGACGTCGGGTAATTAGCATGCTAGCTCTGCGATAATTGTCACACCGGCCTCGTTTTTTCCCTCCTAATGGGCGGGTGGGTGGGTGTTTTGAGACTTGGCAAACGTTTTATAGTGACCAGGCAATCAAAAATAAGTTTCAAGTAAGATCTTACAGGTGGTAATCAAATGGGAGCTGAAATTGGAGATAAGGTAACTGTCGAGTATGTTGTCAAGATGGATGATGGAACCCTGGTGGACACCCATGAGAACCTGGACACGCCAATGGAGTTTGAGATAGGCTCCAACACGGCGATGCCTGGATTCGAGCACGCTTTTATTGATTTGGAGCCAGGCCAGGAAAAGGATTTCACACTGAACCCATCAGATGCCTATGGCCAACATGCGCCGACCCTTGTCCAGATGATACCCAGAGATAAGCTTCCAGAGGATCTGGAGGTTGGCATGATGCTCCTGGTTACTTTCCCCACAGGTTCAAAGAGGCCTGTTAAGATACTCGAAATTGGGGAAGAGGAGGTCAAGGTGGACATGAACCACCCATTAGCAGGCAAGACCCTGCATTTCTGGGTTAAGCTCGTTTCCATAAAGAAGAACAAGGCTCCTGAACACACACCAATCCCTCCTGAACAGGCTTCAGCGCAGGCATCCAGTAATACTCCCGAACAGGCTTCAGAGCAGGCATCCAGTAATACTCCAGAACAATCTTCAGAGCAGGCATCCAGTAATACTCCCGAACAGGCTTCAGAGCAGGCACCAGTTAATACTCCTGAACAGGCTCCTGAAAAATAGTAATCAACAACGCTTCTCAACTGATACTCCAATCAGCCACCACTTTTGCAGCCCAGACCGCCAGGAGGCATCCACCCACCCCAACCAGGACGTTCGCTGCTGCCGTTATTGATTCTCCCTTATCAAAAAGCGTGACAGTCTCAACACTGAACGTGCTCATTGTGGTAAAGGCTCCAAGCACTCCGATTCCTAAAAACGCCTTCCATTCTTCAGCGTTCGCCCCGCTAAAAGCCAGGGAGAATACCAGGTAACCCAGGATGAAGCTGCCGATAATATTGACCAGTAGGGTGCCATACGGAAATTTCTCGGATGAGATCGAATTGGATAGGGCAAATCTAAGGGTTGAGCCTATGAAGCCACCAAGTCCTACTAGCAGAGCTAATACCAGATAATGGTTGGAGTTCATCAAATCCAGACCAGGCTGTATGCTAAAATATCTTTGCCTTTCCGGTTCTGGCAGGATTCGTTGTGGGAGATGTCATCCCACGAGGCAAGGAAGTGCTTTCAATACTGGAGTAAACTCGATTATTTCCACTTCTTCGAACTGGATCGCTTCAGTATTACATCCTTGGGGCAGGCCTCGATAGCAGCTGGTGCAGGCAGCAGTAGCTCGTGGTCGAACTTGGGCATGAAGGTCTCCTTGTCCCAGATAACCTCGCCGTTCTCTGATACTTTGAAGCATTTGCGGCAGTGTATACAGCCAAGGTCGCATTTCTCGCGTCCGGGTATGTCCCTTCTGGGAGTGTAGTTGCAAGCCAGGTATTGAGGCATGTCCGCAGGTACGATCTCGATAACGACCTGGGGGCACTCTTTGGCGCAAAGCCCACAGCCTATGCAGGCCTCTGGATCAATGGTAACTATTCGTTTTTGCTCGTCCTTATGAATAGCATCCACAGGGCAAACATCCATGCAGTCCCCAAATCCTAGGCATGCAAAGGAGCACTGCTTGTATCCACCTGAAAGCTGTCTGGCAGCCTTGCAGGTATCTACTCCCTCGTATTCGTATAGGACATCAGAGTCGCCGGCGCAATGGACAATGGCGATTTTTTTCTCGCCACCGCTAAGCTCCATTCCCAGCATATCTCCCATGCTCTTGACTGCCTCCTCGTCATTGAGGAATGTTTGGCATGGATGGGTCGAGAATGTGGTTGTGGTCTTTGCAACCTCGCCAGCGTATGCAAAGCAGCCAGGCTTACCGCAGGCTCCGCAGTTCATGCCAGGTAGGAATTGAGCGATCTCTTCGGTCTTTTTCAGCATCTCATTCTCTTCAGGAAGGAACTTGTTAGCTAGATATATCGCAACTCCGCAACCCAATCCGACTATGGTCAGGAAGGTGATGATGACTATTTGCCCATCCATTATATCATCCCTCCAGAAGCGAAGATGCTAAGCTCCAGCAGAATGCCATCCTCCAGCATCATCATACCATCCCTCCGAATGCTAGGAAGCTGATACCAAGCAGCATTGCAACCAGGAACGCTACTGGCATCCCCTTGAATGAAACCGGCACATCAGCGATTTCAAGTCTCTCTCTGATGCCTGACATCATGGCCAGCACCAGTGTGAAACCCACTCCCGCTCCAACAGCGCTTACCAGGGTCTCAACAAGGGTGAATCCCTCACGCACGTTGATGAATGTAACACCCAAAACTGCGCAGTTGGTTGTTATCAGCGGCAGATAGATGCCAAGAGCGTTGTAGAGCTGGATGTTCGTCCTTCTTATGGCAAGCTCCATTATCTGAACAAGCGAGGCAATTACCAGGATGAATATCACAGTCGCCATGTAGGCGACACCGAATGGCTCTAAAAGATAGGAGTAAAGCAGCCAGGATACTACACTTGCTGCAACCATCACCAGCAGCACAGCCATTCCCATGCTAACAGCGCTTTTGAGCTTCTTGGATACTCCAAAGAACGGGCAGAGACCAAGGAACTTGCTGAGTATGAAGTTGTTAATTAGCGCCATGCTGAGGAATAATGCCATAAGTTCATTCATTGGCGATCACCCCCATGTATCTAAGGAACGCAAGAAGACAGGCCATCACCAGAAACGCTCCCATTGGAAGGATGAATATTGCCATCGGGTTATCAAGCAGTCCCGGGACTTCTAACAGTGTCTGGCCGAACAGCTCAAGCGTGCCGGTTCCAAGCAACTGTCTGAAAAATGAGATGATGAGCAGTGCCAGTCCAAAGCCCAGGCCCATTCCTAGAGCATCTGCCAGAGAGTCCGTTATTGAATTCTTGGATGCGAACGCCTCTGCTCTTCCAAGGATTATGCAGTTGACCACGATCAGCGGCAGGAATATCCCCAAGGATTTGCTCAGATCTGGTGAGAACGCCTGGATGGTCAGGTCAACGATTGTGACCAGGCTTGCGATTATTACGATGAACACAGGGATACGGACCCTGTCTGGTGTCCATTTGCGAATGATCGACACAATGAGGTTGGCGTTTATCAGCACGAACATCACAGCAGCGGTCATGCCGATGGCGTTATCAAGCGAGGTACTGACAGCGAGTGCTGGGCACAAGCCTAATAGTAGCACAAGGACTGGATTAGACTTCATGATGCCTTTTTTCAGGTTCTCAATTACAGACATGTTAGATCCCTCCCTCTAGCAATTCTCGAATAAGCTCAGCTTTGGCCAGCATGGTATCGTGAATTGCATCCACAACAGCCGATGAGCTGATGGTAGCACCTGATATCGCATCTATCTGGCCGCCGTTTTTCGAGAGCATCATATCATTTGCATTGACTCCAACGAACTGCTCCAAAAATGACTCTTCTGTTATGAGCTGGCCAAGGCCTGGAGTCTCTCCAGCGGCATCGATTATTGTAATGCCTACCACGATGATGTCATCCTCAGCCATTGATGTGTTTTCCAGGCCCACCATTATGCTGATGTCGCCGCCGTACCCCTGGCCAACAGCCTCGAATGCATAACCGATGGTGTTACCCTCCTTGAGGATGGTATAGACCCCAATTGTCTCATTCACCTGGAGGTCATCCATCTCTGGGAACAGCACCGCCAAGTTCTCCTTGATAGCTTCATTTTTATTATCTTCTATCAACTTCTCTGTAAAACCGTTGGTAGCCGTAAGGGCAACCACTGCAATGCATACCACAATGGTCAGGAACAGTATCGGAAATATATCCTCTTTGAAAGTGTTCTTATCCATTAGGCCACCTCCTGTTTTGCCTCATCAGCTGCTATAGCGTCTTCTACCTCTTTTTTGGCCTTAGCATCTGCTTCCTCTTTTTCCTTCTTCTTCTCTTCCTTGGTAGGAGCAATGAAGCCGTATGGCTTGGGCCGTGTGTATCTATCAATCAGCGGGGTGAAGGCGTTCATCAGGAGTATGGAGAATGCCACGCCCTCGGGCATGGAGCCGAAAACTCTTATAAGCACCACCATCAAGCCAGCGCCGAATGCGAATACTATCTGGCCTTTGGTTGTCAGCGGAGCAGTTACATAATCCGTAGCCATGAAGAACGCACCCAGGAGAAGACCCCCAGCCAGTACATGGAATATCGGATCCTCGCCAGGGAGGAGCCAGGTAAGCAGAAATACGGTGCCGATGAACACCACAGGGATGACTCGCTTGATGATACCTGGAATGAATAGAAGCATACCGCCAATGAGTATGAGCAGTGCAGATGTCTCTCCAATGCAGCCAGCAACGTTGCCCATGAAAAGGTCGTTGTATAGTGCCTGTGTGGTTCCGGTCTGGACGAAGTTCTCACCCAATGGAGTTGCAGCACTCACAGCGTCTGCTGTCATAGAGCTAACAGGTGCTACCCATTTCGTCATCATGCCTGCAAAGCTCACAGCCAGGAAGGCCCTTCCAGCCAGAGCAGGGTTGAACACGTTGTGACCAAGCCCTCCAAAGGCCTCCTTGACTATGGCTATAGCGAATGCCGAGCCAATAGCAACAGCCCATAGCGGAATTCGTGGGGGCAGTATCAGTGCAAAGAGTAGACCTGTGATGACGGCACTGTAGTCCATTATGAACTCCCGCTTCCGAAGAAGCTTGGATACCATCTCTGTGAGTACCGCTGTGATGACAGCCACTAGCACCACGAATAATGAGTATAATCCAAAGAAATAGATGCCACCAGCTGTCGGGAACAACAGAGCCAGCATAACGATGAACATCACCTTGTTCGTGTCCCTATGGCCGTGAACATGCGGTGCTGGAGATACCTTAAGAAGCTTTTTAATTGCTTCACCAGTACTCTTGATCGCTTCAATGGGGGCATTAATTGCGCCCTCCTGGTTCTTTGCCGCGCTCTCTGGAACATTTATTGCTCCATCAGCGCTCTTAACTGCTTCTCCGGAATTATTTATCGCTCCTGAAGAGCTGTTATTCTGGGCATCAGTTTTAATATCTGCAACATCAGCGTTGTTGATCTCCTCTGGGCTCATTTATCCACCCCCAGCTTGGCAACTTCGGCCTTTCCGATCTTGATGTACTGCACCAAGGGTATGTTTGCAGGGCAGTCGTATGTGCATGACCCACACTCCACACAATTTAGGATGTAATACTCATTAAGCACTGCGTAATCTTTGTTCTTCACGTAGGCTGGATACATAAGAGGCAATAGATCCATTGGGCAGGCATTGATGCAGGTGCCGCAACGGATGCAGTTGGTTTCCTTTTTCTTGGTGTTCTTCTTTACAAGCACGGAATTGGTGCCTTTCTGTATTGGAGTGTCGAAGCTTGTCTGGGCTATCCCCATCATTGGACCGCCGAATATCATCTCATCAGCATCTGGAAGCGCACCACCGCAGAACTCGATCAGATCACTGGCAGAGGTTCCGAACCTGGCCATCAGATTCTTTGGCTCTTTTACAATGCCTGAAACTGTGACAACTCTCTGGACAAGTGGACGCCCCAAATATATCGCATCGTGAATTGCCTTGAGGGTGCTGACGTTCTGGACAACCACTCCCACATCCATTGGAAGGCCGCCTATTGGGACTTCTCGTCCGAGTATCCTCTTTAGAAGGGTCTTCTCAGCTCCCAGGGGATACTGGGTCTTTAACGATTCAACAGTAATGTTACCAGGCAGTTCCAGTTTTGGAATGAGTGCCTGCATGGCCTGTATGGCATCGGGCTTGTTGTCCTCAATTGCGATGTAGCCGCGCTGGCAGCCTATCACCTTCATCATGATGCTTAGGCCTCTAAGTATCTCCTCACCGTGCTCCAGCATGAGCCTCTGGTCGCTTGTGATGTAGGGCTCGCACTCGCAGCCATTGACGATGATGGAATCAATGGGCTTGTCCTTTGGTGGTTGAAGCTTGACATGAGTTGGGAACGTTGCTCCTCCCATCCCGACTAGTCCGGCATCCTTGACCTTTGCAAGAATGTCCTCTTTCGAGAGGGTGTTGGGGTCTGCTCCTGTGCACTCGACCCATTCGTCTTTTCCGTCGGACTCTATGACAACGGCATCCCCTACTCTGGAGGTGACCGCGCTTATGACCTGAATTATCTTTTTGACCTTGCCTGACACTGTGGAGTGAATAGGAACGGATACGAACCCACCAGCCTCAGCAATGACCTGGCCGACTAATACCTCATCGTTTTTCTTTACAAGGGCTTTGGCTGGAGCTCCGATGTGCTGGCTTAGTGGAAGCACAACCTGAGTTGGCAGAGGGGCCGGCTCTATTGCTTTACCGCTGGCCATCTTGTTGCCTGGCGGATGTACTCCTTGGCTTTTCTTCTTGTCGAATAGGCTCATATGCTCACCTTTCAATTTGGTCATTCATTCAAGCGTTCTCGAACTCATCCAGGCCATTTGACCTGTATATCTGGGTGGGGTCATTATACCCCAGTAATAGGGCCTCGAAGCCCTCCATGTCGTCTATCAATTGGATACCTGCGATGTGACCCATTACAAAGGCTGCAGTTGCCATGATGTCAGCCTCTACGCAAGTTGGGGCAATTATCGTGGAGCTGGATGCGCCAAATACATCCCTGCCGGTGCTTGGGTCCATGATGTGGCCGATTCCAGCACTGGCATTGAAGTATCTCTCGTAGTTGCCAGATGTGGCTATTGCCTGGCCTGAAAGTGAAAAGTCAGTTACGGATTCGTCCCTGTTCTCTGGATTTGCTAGGCCTGTTACCCATAGTTCGCCGCTGGGTTTTATCCCAAGGGTCGCGATGTCACCGCCTGCATTTATCAGAGCGTGCTCGATCCCTATCTCCTCAAGGGTCTTGAGCCCCTCGTCAACGATGTATCCCTTTGCCATGCCATCCAGGGTAAGCTGCATCCCTGGCATGATCGTTATCTTATCAGAAGCGATGGTGATGTTGCCAGATCCAATAAGGGGGCGAACCTCATTTATGAAATCCTCCTGCCTGTCCTCTGCAACATTCCAGAAGTACTGGGTATACACTCTTAGAGCCCCAGCCTCTTTCTTGACTGTATAATTGACCCAACCCGATGTCATGTTCCATTCCTCGCCTTGGACAATAACGGCGATATTGTCGTTGGCCTGGCCAAGAGTATAGCCATGTCCTGAGAAGGCGTTTAGGATGGTAGTTGAGACCACTTCGGAATCAAGGTATGAAAGAGCGTTGTTGCTAAGTGTGAATAGCTTAAAAGGTGCGTTGGGGCTGTTAAAGGCCCACAGGTCCAGAAGAGGCATGATCGTGATATCAAAGGCTCCATTGGTCTTATTCCAGTACTCAACGCTCAGCTCTAGCATCTCTACGAGTTCTGGAGATGGGTCATCAATGTAGCCATTTGCGTTAAGCTCCGACAACTCTGAACTGGTGTTGAAGCGCGTTGCGATCCCTGCAACCTCGTTCATCCTTGCAAAAGCAGCATCCATGGCTTCTTTGGCCAGAGTCTCATCCTTGTGATAAACTGCAATAGAGACATAGGTATCCATCATCTCCTGGCTAGACTCGAATCTCTGGATAGGCTCCTCATATACCAGGCTACCTGCCACAATAAGTGCAATAAGGGCACCAGCAAGGCCTAACACCATTATCTTGTTCTGCATTTTGAGCACCTTCCAGGGAGGGTCAGTGCCCCTGCATAAGCGTTGCCCTTTTTAATGTTTCTATATATAAATACAGAGCCTCTTTTCATGCTTGGCAAGTGAGTGTCTTGATCTAGGGCGCTTTTATAGATTATCGTGAGAAGGATCAAGTTACCTATACCTGCTTGTGGCAGAGCCACCAATCATAGCATTCGAACTCGCCTGCAGCTGCCCTTTCCATCCTTTTCTTTGCTGTTATTGTATCGGTTGCTGGCGGGATGATCACTCTGTCTCCGAGCAGCTCGTTCTTGGGCCAGTTGGCTGGCATTGCAACTCCATGCTTTTCCGATACCTGGAAGGCCTTGACTATGCGAAGGAACTCATCCATGTTCCTGCCCATTTCCGGTGGGTAGTAAACCATTGCCCTGAGCGTTCCGCTGGGATCCACGACAAACACCGCCCGTACGGTGTTGCTTCCAGCACCTGGATGGACCAGACCAAGGATGTTGGCAACTTTGCCGGTGTCTGCGATGACTGGGAACTCGATATCGACATCCATGTTCTCTTTTATCCATTCGATCCACTTGATATGGGAAAATACCTGATCCACGCTGAGGCCTATAAGCTCGCAGTTAAGCTCCTTGAACTGGGAATAGCGTTGCTGGAATCCAACAAACTCGGTGGTGCATACAGGTGTAAAGTCTGCTGGATGGCTAAAAAGCACGAACCATTTTCCTGAGTAGTCTCCAGGTATCGATTTTTTGCCGTGGGTTGTCTGAACATCAAGCTGTGGGAATTTATCCCCCAAAAGTGGGATGCCTGTAGTGTGCTCCATAAAAATAGTCTCCTTGCAACCGGCATTATCTAGTAGCAAATAAATATTGGCAGGGCTTCTGCCATCCAAGCCGGTGCTTAAATGATATCCACTAAACCCAGCCGTGAAGGCTTCGATGTTATCCTGATAACAGGGGATGCCTATGTTGACCACCCAGCCTTTGGAGCAGGCATCATCGCAAGGGTCCTTGAGAACGCAGGATTCAGTGTCGGTGTGATATCTCAGCCGGACTGGCACGGGCCTGAGGATTTTAGAAGGCTAGGAAAGCCCAGGCTATTCTTTGGCATCACTTCTGGAAACATGGACTCCATGGTTGCCAACTATACACCTTTGAAGAAGCCAAGAGAATTTGACGCCTATACCCCCGGGAGGGTGCCTGGCAAGCGGCCTGATCGGGCAGTGGTGGTCTACTCTCACAGAGCAAAAGAAGCGTTTAAGGACGTGCCGATCGTAATAGGCGGTATTGAGGCATCCCTTAGGAGGCTGGCGCACTATGATTACTGGAGCAACAAGGTTCGAAGGTCTATATTGATGGACTCCAAGGCCGACGTGCTGGTCTACGGCATGGGCGAGGGAGCAGTTGTGAAACTTGCTAGGTTCTATAGAAAGAATGGGAATGAACTGGGAGCGCCTACAGGCCTGGCTAATACATGCATCAAGACCAAAGACCTGCCCAAGGGCTTTTTTGAGCTGCCAACCTTTAAGGAAGTTTCCGATTCGAAAGAGGAATTTGCCAATGCTCACATCCATGCAATGCAACACCGAAGGTTGGCTCAAGACCATGGTGGTTGGTTTGTGGTCCAGGAAAGAACTCGCCATCTAACCACTCGCGAGCTGGACGAGGTATATTCTCTTCCATATTCAAGAACTCATCACTATAAGGATGGCGTGCCAGCGCTGGATACCGTCAGGTTCTCGGTCACAATTCACAGGGGTTGTTTTGGAGGCTGCTCCTTCTGCGCTATTGGCCAGCACCAGGGAAAGGAGATCAGGAGCAGGTCAATTGGTTCTATACTGACCGAGGTCAGAAAGCTTGCTGGGCGCAAGGATTTTAAAGGGACCATCGACGATCTTGGAGGGACAAGTGCTAACATGTACGGTATGGATTGCTCAACACCTTGTAGCAATGATTGTAACGAATGCGACAAACTGGATGCAAGCCATGCACCTAGCATAGAGCTTTTGAGAGCGGTAAAGAAGCTTCCAGGCGTGCGAAACCTGTTTGTTAGCTCTGGTATTCGTCACGACCTTGCCCTGTGCTCACCTGAATACATCAAAGAGATTGCTCAAAATCACGTTCCAGGTCGTCTTAAGATCGCGCCTGAGCATGTAAATCCCGAGGTGTTGAGGCTTATGGGGAAGCCAGTGATAGAGAGATATTTGGAGTTTCTAGCTCTTCTTGAGAAGGCAAAACCAGGGGTCAAGGTCCTCCCTTACTTTATGGCAGCACACCCGGGATGTGCAGAGGCTCAGATGAGAGAACTGATGGATTTTGCCAAGGCGCATGGCGAATATGAGCAAGGCCAGCTCTTCACTCCAACACCGATGACCACATCGACCTGCATGTACTGGACAGGGATGGATCCCGAATCGCTCAAGCCAATCTATGTACCCTATACTTTCAATGAAAAGCGGCAGCAGAAGGGCATGCTTCTTCCAAACCATAGGCAATATAAACTTAGACAGAAGCATTCCAGGCAGGAACTCGATCCTGGATGCTGAGAACAAAGTAGTCCATTAACACCGGACAATACGGGTCTTGGTGTGCCTAGGCATAGCAATGATCAGCAGCGCAGACATGTTCATGGCCTCTCTTGCCGAGACCTCCAGCGGCGGTTTTCTAGCATTGGGCAATATGAAGATCCCAACTGAGGATGGAAAACTGGTAGGCTCGGTATCTGCAAAGGGCACAAAGGAGCAGGTCCTGGCAACTCTGGCAAGCGTCAAGGATGTCTTGGAGAACTTTTCGGTGGAGTGATTACTGTCAAAGAGGTTCCCTTTATGGTATGTCATTTTTTCTGTATTTTGGGTAAAGCATTAGTATCATTGCATACATAACTAATACCAAATCGTATCAAAATGTGATAATATGGTATCAACAATGTCAGAACATAGGTTTGAGCATTGCCCAACATTGAACACTGTTGTTATGGTGGAAGAAACACTCCGCAATCTTGATGAAAGCCTAGTAACAGTTGCTCAGCTGAAAAGGCTACTACCAAGAAAGGTTAATCACAATAAGCTGAAAATAATCTTGCGATATTTGGAAGAGAGCAACAAGATTCTAGTTTCGATTGATGGCATAACCTGGATATTCAACTCAAACTCAAAGCTGAGAAGAGCACTTACAACGGGGCTTGAGCTATGATGGCGTGAGCATACTCACCCTGATGCAGGCCTCAAAGCAACCCATATACCCCCCATCATCGTCATAGAGCGGTATGTAGTCCACCAGCACCTGCTCGACCCCTGCTCCAGGCTCGAACTCCTTTTGGGTCCATGTCCTGACACGCCGTCCTCCTCCCTTTTTGAACCTTGCCAGCATTCTTTCCAGCATGTTCATGCTCTTTTCAGAGTGGCAGTCCCGGATGTCAGTGCCCAGTAAGTTCTTGGGTCTAGCAAATATCTCTAGCTGGTGCTTGTTCCACCCGATTATCAGGTCATTCTCATCCAGCACGGTAACGCCAACTTGCATGGCATCGAGCATGCCCTCCATCAGCTCCTTTGAGATGTTTCCAATCATGATTTTGTTCTCCTTTATGCCTGCGCCGCTTCAGATAAAATGGACGTTCTCCATGCCTTTGAAGTGCTGGTCGCTTGTTATCAGCTTTACATTGCACTGTTTTGCAGTTGCAAGTATTATTGCGTCAGCCATTGGCAATTTGTGTTGCAGGCTGGTTAAATCTCTCGCTATCATCACGCAATCCCTCTGAACCTATCTTGCAGAATCGCCCCTTTAATCTTTTTATGTCGCCAATCCGGATTATGCGAATGACTCCATTCTTTTCCAGCATAACCATTCGTTCTCCTAGTTGAATGTCCAACCTCTCTCGAATTGAGGCTGGTATCACAACTTGATACTTTTTTGAAACGGTTACTACATCCATATTACTGCCGATTAACAGTATGTCTATTGAGCCTTAAGCAGTTACCGGAACTATTGTGGCTGCTGTTAGTTTAACATGAATTCAGCTGTGCAAAGATTATTACGCAGGCAAATTCATTTCCTTCTTGAGATACATGCTTCCAGAGTGGTTGATGCTTGAACTCACCCAGAGCCAGCTTTATGGTCTGGTATTCCTGATCGGCTCCTTTACGGTAGCTAGCCTTAGCGACCTAAAATACATGAAGGCGCAAACGGAATTCGTCGAGGTTTGGATCCTTGCATTCCTGGTATTCCTGGCAATTAGCATATTGAGATGGGAGGTAGTTGGGCAGAACCAGACCATAGCAAAGCTAGCTTTGATATTCATATTCATTCCTCTAGCTCATCACTCCGTAGGCATACTTTTCAAGCTGGCCAGAGGAGATGTGTTTGCCTGCGTAGCTGTTATGGCCCTCTTGTCTCCGGCACTGATAATTGTGTTCATACTGATATTGAAGGTATCCAGCATACTCTTTAGCCCGATCCTAAAAGGGTTCGGGAGCCATAACGCATATCCATTTATGCCAGTCGTCATGTTTGGAACTCTAGCGATATTTAGCATCGGTTTTTACCCATGGGGCATATTCTGATTGCTAGCTGCCAATGACGTCTATCTGAATGGCATGTATAGATTATCTTTGCAGTATAATGAGTCCTGAGTTATCAATCCAATTTTTGCTCCAGGGGGTCATCATCGGATTCAATGCTAGCTTCACAATCCGGGCAGGTTGTTGAGAAGAAGCTGTTAACATGCCTAGCACACAGATACTCCCCGCACTTTTCACAATGGTATGATGCTCTTTTTTGGCATTTACTGCACCTGTACTTCAGCGGATATGCAAAGAACCCAGTGGTTGCCTTGTCCCATTTCCCCGAGATGAACTCCATTGGAGTGCTGCCTTTTTTGATGATCGCTAAGGCCATGAGGATGAATACTAGAACTGAGAATATCGGGACAATAACAAGCTGGAGCATGTCCTTTGTGAGCATGGGATAGGCACTCAACCCTAGAGAATTCAGGGGCCAGAAAGGATAGACGCTCCAGCTGGAGGCGAACATGTCAGAAATGAGGTGGGCCAGGAAGGCAAGGATGGCAACGAAAAACGTTGTAGCCCATGTTGAAATTCTTTTCGAGCCATAGATGCTGGCCACTGCCAGGAAGGGAAGGGCAAACACGAGGCTGTGTCCGAATGTGTGATGGTATTTGTAGTACAGGTCAGTGGAGAAGAGGATGAACACCCCATCGATGTCGGGAATGACCCCGGCTATCATCACAACTCGCCTAGCCTTCACATCCTTGAGAAGCAGAATGGCAATTAGCCAAGCAGTGATTAGATGGATAATAGGGCTCATCTACACAAAATATGTAACTAATCTAAATTAAAGGTGTGCCTTTGAATGCCCCTCCGCACACCTATGAGCCGTTGCGCCCTCTTTCTTCAAGCCAAAGGAAAAAATCATTTCGATAATATTCTCTCGGTCTGGGGTTTGATGGAGAGGAGGTCTCGGGTTATGGTTTCCCAAATAATGGAGTGAACCACCTCAAAATATCCATGGATGAGTTCCTGTTCTTCATATGTAGACCACTTCCTGGAGTATGATATCTTCCAGTGCAGGTTTGATGCCTTCCTCAAGCACCAGATCCACTTTGAGATCAAGAATCTCATCCAAGTATTCTTCAAGTCTAATAAGTTCGATAAGGCTCACAGTTTCAGAGAACTGGACCAGAACATCAAGGTCGCTGTCTTCATTCTGGGCGCCATGGAGGAATGATCCAAATATCCCAATCTTTCCAACATGATATTGGCCAGTAAGAACATCCATGTGAGATTTAATGATTCCACGAATTTCTTGAAGCTCTTTCATGTTGGCAGCACTCTAGAATAATTAAGCAACGCCCTCCAAATTAAGCTTTCTGCTCAAGATCCCCATGTTTGGCTATAAGCCTTTGCGCCTCTCCAGCGAAAAGTACAGCCCTGCCAGCACTCCACCAATCAATCCCAATGCCGCCAGCACCACCGCCATCTCAAGCAGGGAGTTGATGATGGCCACCAGCTCCTCAATGAGCCAGATGATGCTGAGTATCGCGATGAGGCCGAATACAACAACGACAATGATGCCGATAAGCTTCATGTTGATGTCGTACTTGGAAAGGTCTTGCGTTGGGAGCCT